>CALFXQ010000279.1 GCA_937958285.1 uncultured Fusibacter sp.
CTGATACAACTAGGTAATTGTGTTCCATAAGTTACGCTCCTAAGGTTTTTATGAATATAATTGACAGGTGAGCCTACATGAACTCTTTAGGCGGTTTTTATACATAATTTTGAATTGTTATCCTATTTATCTAGTATAACAAATGCTAAGTTGTCGGTCAAACCTCTAAACGTGATGAGTAAGACTTGATTTTTAGTTGAATTGATGTAACATGTTTATAGCACTAAGGAATTTGGAAGGGGAATTAGATGCCAACTAAAAAAGATAAAGGCACATACGACAATAGCAGTATTTCATCACTGAAGGGTGCAGATCGCGTAAGAAAAAGACCTGGTGTTATATTCGGTTCAGATGGTTTAGAAGGCTGTCAGCACTCATTTTTTGAAATTCTATCGAACTCAATAGACGAGGCAAGAGAAGGCCATGGTGAGGTCATTAAAATTGTACGCCATCGCGATTATTCTATAACCATAGAAGATTTTGGCCGTGGCATTCCACTCGATTTTAACGAAAAAGAGCAGCGCTATAATTGGGAGCTTGTCTATTGTGAGCTCTATGCTGGTGGAAAATACAATAATAATGATGCTGAGCATTATGAATACAGTTTAGGCCTAAATGGCTTAGGTGCTTGTGCAACTCAATATGCCTCTAGATGGTTTGATGTAGTGGTTAAACGCGATGGCACGCGCTTTGACCTCCATTTCGAGCGGGGAGAAAATGTTGGCGGTATGAAAAAAACCGCAATTGTGGGCAAGCAAACGGGCACAATCCAGCATTGGTTGCCAGACTTAGATGTCTTTACAGATATAGCGATTCCTTTGGAATACTTTCAGGTGGTTTTAAAAAAACAAGCTGTAGTAAATTCAGGTTTAAAGTTTGAGCTGTTAGATGAGTTTTCTGGAGAAACCTATGTCTATCTTTACCGAAATGGCATTATCGACTACCTAGAAGAGATTAATCAGCATAAGAGTATTTCAAAGACCATGCACTATGTGGATCAGGGTAAGGGCAGAGATCGATCAGATAAGCCCGAATACAGAGTGAAGGCAGAAGTGGCATTTGCCTTTAACAACGATGTCAATCTTATTGAATACTATCATAATTCGAGTTTTCTAGAACATGGTGGCGCGCCAGACAAAGCGGTGCGCTCAGCGTTTGTAAGTGAGATGGATAGCCTTATTAAGAAGTTAAACAAGTACACAAAAAACGAGAAGAAGATTACATTTCAAGATATTCAAGATAGCTTGGTGCTCGTTGTAAACTCCTTTTCAACACTTACCAGCTATGAGAATCAAACAAAAAAATCGATTACAAACAAGTTTATTCAAGAATTTTTAACAGAGTTTATTCGCCATGAGCTCGAGGTGTACTTTATAGAAAATCGCGCTGAGGCTGAACGCGTTGCAGATCAAATTCTAATCAATAAACGCGCCAGAGAAAATGCAGAGAATACACGCTTAAGTATTAAAAAGAAGCTCAGTCAAAAAATTGATTTAACAAATCGCATCAAAAAATTTGTGGATTGTCGCACCAGAGAAATTAGCGAACGCGAGATCTATATTGTAGAAGGTGATTCGGCATTGGGTGCTTGTAAGCTGGCGCGAGATGCAGAATTTCAAGCGCTTATGCCAGTACGTGGCAAGATACTCAACTGCCTCAAGGCAGATCTTGAAAAGATTTTCGCCAACGACATTATTGTGGATCTAATCAAAGTTTTGGGCTGTGGCATCGAGATTAAGTCCAAGCATGCCAAAGATCTCGCTACTTTTAATCTAGACGATTTAAAGTGGGGTAAAGTTATTATCTGTACAGATGCCGACGTTGACGGCTTTCAAATTCGAGCGCTTATTTTGACAATGATTTATAGGCTGATGCCAACACTTATAGAATCTGGAAAGGTGTTTATTGCAGAATCGCCTTTGTTTGAGATTTCTACAAAAAAAGACACATACTTCGCATATAACGAAAAAGAAAAGGCGGAGTTCATTAAAAAAATAGGCAATAAGCCGTATCAAATTCAGCGCTCAAAAGGTCTAGGCGAGAATGAGCCTCAAATGATGTGGCAAACGACCATGTGTCCGGCATCGAGAAGACTTATCGCCGTAGAACCCGAAGAAGTGATGCGAACAGAAGAGATGTTCAATACGCTACTTGGTGATGATCTTCAAAGTAGAAAGAGCTTTATTGAAACCTACGGGCCAGATTATCTGGATCAGTTGGATATCAGCTAGGGGGCATCATGCAAGAAGATAAGCATATTATTAGACAACCAATCACCCAGACTTTACAAGAAAACTATATGCCATACGTAATGAGTGTTATTGTCTCAAGGGCAATTCCCGAAATTGACGGCTTTAAGCCCTCGCATCGAAAACTACTCTATACCATGTATAAAATGAACTTGTTAAAGGGCAATAAAACTAAATCTGCAAACGTAGTTGGCCAAACCATGAAGCTTAATCCCCATGGCGATATGGCAATTTACGAAACTATGGTTCGCTTAACAAAGGGCCATGATGCACTCTTGCATGCTTATGTAGACTCAAAGGGTAACTTTGGCAAGGCAACATCTCGCGACATGCGCTTTGCCGCTTCGCGTTACACAGAAGTCAAGTTAGACGATATTTGTGCAGAGATTTTTAAAGACATCGACAAAGACACCGTAGACTTTATCGATAACTACGACTCAACCATCAAAGAACCTGTATTGTTGCCAACGACCTTCCCAAATGTGCTTGTCAACGCAAACAAGGGTATCGCTGTGGGCATGGCCAGCAATATTGCGAGCTTTAACCTTGCTGAGGTCTGCCAATACACAATAGCAGTGCTAGAAGGACGCAATGTACATCCAAGCGAATACCTCACAGGCCCAGATTTTAGTACAGGGGGCTATCTAATCTACGATGAAAAAGTCATAAGATCCATATACGATGAGGGCTTGGGAACTGTCAAATTAAGAGCCAAATACCGGTACGATAAAAAGTTGAATTGCATAGAAATTTTTGAAATCCCTTATACCACAACTGTAGAAGCAATTATCGATAAAATTGTAGATTTAATTAAAGCGGGCAAAATCAAAGAAATCGCAGACGTTCGAGACGAAACAGATCTTAAAGGGCTAAAAATTGCGCTAGACCTCAAGCGTGGCATAGACCCTGAAGTGTTAATGCACAAGCTATTCAGGCAAACACCTCTTGAAGATGCTTTTTCATGCAATTTCAACTTGCTTATAAACGGTCGGCCAAAGGTGTTGGGCGTTAGCAGTATCATCTCCCATTGGATTGATTTTCGCATGTCTTGCATAAAGAGGCAGTTGAGTTTTGAGCTCGTGGGCTTAAATGAAAAGTTGCATTTGCTCTTGGGACTAGAACGTGTACTTTTAGATATCGATGCTGCAATACGCATTGTCAGAGAGACAGAAGACGATGAGCAAGTGGTTCCAAACCTCATGCTCGCATTTAAAATCGACCAAATTCAAGGGGAATATGTCGCCAATATTCGATTGAGAAACTTGAACAAAGATTATCTCATTCAGCGTATCGACGAAATTGTGAATCTGCAGCAACAGATCGACGATAAAAATGCAATACTCGGTTCTCCAACACGCGTAAAGCAACTTATGATTCAAGAAATCAAGTCTGTTGTTAAGCGATTTGGCAAACCGCGTCTCACGGAGATTATGCACGAGCATCAGCAAGAAAAACTTCCCGAGACAGCATTAATTGAAGATTACAATCTCAAATTATTCCTAACAGAGCATGGATACTTTAAAAAAATTACACTTACGTCGCTCCGTGCTAGCAATATTCAAAAGCAAAAGGATGACGACACGCTGATTCAAGAAGCAGATGCAACGAACTTGTCGGAAGTGCTGTTTTTTACAGATAAGCAAAATGTATATAAGCTCAAATGCCACGAGATTGGCGAGCACAAGGCCTCTGAATTAGGGCACTACCTAACGAATCTTCTCGGGCTCGAGGCGGGAGAGAAAGTGCTCTATATCTTGCCGACAATCAAGTATCAGGGTCAACTTGTAATCGCACTAGACAATGGGAAAATGGTGCGCATTCCAATTTCAAGCTACGAAACTAAACAAAACAGAAAGAAGCTAATCAACGCCTTTACAGATAAGGGCAAGGCAGTGCGCTTCCTAATGATTGAGGAAGAAGTGGACCTTGTATTGACGCGTACAGAAAAGAATGGCAACAAAATGTTGATGATTGTCAATACATCGCTTATCCCTGAAAAATACACGCGTAA
>CALFXQ010000280.1 GCA_937958285.1 uncultured Fusibacter sp.
TCTCCTTTATGTATTTTGAAACACTGCTTCATAAAAATGTATTTACGAACTGTTACCTCGGTAACGGTTTTATTTGATTATAGGCATTATACTACAAATCAATACTGAAAGGGAGGTATAACAGATGGATGCATTTACAATGCTGTTTTGGGTGATAGGCCTAGTTTTAGCAGGAGTTGCCCTCAAAACACAGAAGGCGAACACGGTAGCCGCAATAGGAAAAACGCGGGTGATGATGGGCAGTATGATCGGCGAAATCGTGGCAATTATATTTTTAATTGGTCTTGTACTGGCAATCATTCCACCTGAAAAAATCAAATTGGTGCTAGGAGGAGAGCATACGCTATTGGCGACAATTGGCGCAGCATTTGCAGGCAGCATTACACTAATTCCCGCATTTGTGGCGTTTCCATTAGTGGGTTCCATAATTAAAGCAGGGGCCAGCCTGATGCCTGCAGTGGCATTTCTTACCACCTTGACCATGGTGGGTGTGGTAACATTTCCCCTTGAAGCAAAGGCTTTTGGCATGCGCTTTACGCTTTATAGAAACGGTCTCAGCTTCGCCGCTGCCATCTTGATTGCGCTGATTATGGGATTTACAATGCAAGGAGGGATTTAATAGGATGCTTAGGGTATTGAAAAACAACAAACTGGCCGTTCTGGTGATTAGTGCCTATGTACTTGCTGGCGCATATAATTACGATGTCTTTTGGCGTGCGATAGACAATAGTCGCTACTACTTAGTGGAAATGGCAATGATTATGCCTGTTATTTTCCTATTGACCATTGCACTTGAGGTACTTGTGCCCAAGGAGGCCATTGTTAAACACTTTGGTGAGGGTTCGGGTCTTTGGGGGAATATGTTGGCATTGATACTTGGGAGCATCTCAGCGGGCCCCATTTATGCTGCATTCCCCATTGGTCAGGCACTCTATAAAAAAGGCTCGAGTATTGCAAATATCGCCATTATCATTAGCGCTTGGGCGGTTATAAAGATTCCAATGTTGGCCAATGAAGCGCGTTTTCTGGGCGTTGATTTTATGATCGCTAGGTGGTTGCTTACTGTAATGGCGATTCTAGGTATTGCTTATATTATGGCGTGGAAATTGAAACCAAGTTTTAATCGCAGTATGCATGAGATTTATAACCATAAAGATGGATTAGCCGACTTAGTCAATAAACCTTCGACGGTACCGCTTGCCCTTCGCACAGAATATTGCATTGGTTGTGGTATTTGTGCAAAGATGCTTCCTACCCATTTCGCCATAGTGGACAGAAAAGTGACTTACAACACATTTTCTGTAACGCTCTGGATGTCATACATTGAGAATGGACAATTGGAGCAGGTTTTGAAGGCTTGTCCCACAAACGTGATTTCCCTTGTGATGGGCGATGAGACTGTTTAGCATCCAGAAAACTGGGTAAGCTTACCATATGTAGCATAAGACCTTCAAATGGTAAGGGGGTGACCTAACTGCTGAAATTTCAAGGCATACAAAGGGCAATCAAGCGCTGTTTCCCTTGGTATTACAAACATTTGGGTTATCGTTTAAACGTGGCAATCATGATGGTGCTCATCCTTACAGTCGCCAGTGCAACCTGGGTTGCTTATAGCTTTTCGAAGGCAGAATCGGAACAAAATTACAAGGAAAGTGTAAATCAACAGCTGGCATTAGTCGACGAAGCCATAGAGATGTATGTCTCGAATATTCGCGCCAATACCGAGATGATTGCCGAACTTCCAAGCGTTAAACAGATTGATTCGCGCATCACCTCTTATTTAGACAAAACAGGTCCCAATGGGCTAGTCCCAATGTTGCCCTATGCTTCAGATCCCTTTGAGGCTGAGATATACGATTTGCTAGGTACCTTTAAATCGGCCCATGCATCAATAAAGAATGCAAGCATTGGCGTTCAAGAGAATGGCGGTTTTATAAAATATCCCGCTTCACCTAGATTCGATGGCTACGATGCCAGAGAGAGAAGTTGGTACCTCAGTGCCGTAGAAAATCCAAAAAAAGTTGTGGTTTCTGGCATTTATACAACATCCACTAACGAAAAGGTCATTTTATCGGTTAGAACGATTCACAATCGCGATGACGAGATGGTTGGCGTCGTCACTGTGGACTTCGATCTCAACGCTTTGTCTGAGACCGTAAATCAAATTACTATAGGAAAAGAAGGCTATATTGTGCTGGTAGATCGTGAGGGGGTTGTTTTAGCTCACCCTAACTCGCTATCGGGCAGTACACTTCACCCTAAGCAAAAGCCATTAGTAGGACTAAACCTAATGGCTTTAGGTTTCAATAAAGCGATGAGTGAAGATTTTTCGCAGGTGAAGGTGGGAAGATTTTCTTATACAAACTCAAACAATGTATACGCAGTAGAAGTGATTCCTTCAAAAATGTCTGAAATTGGCATTCACTATGTGGTGGTTGTGCCACAAAGTGAGTTTTCTCAAAGTGCTTGGCGCATTGGGGAACGTTTATTTTGGTTTTCACTACCATTGAGTGCAGTTGCCATTTTGATTGGCACGTGGCTCACAAGTCGCCTCGTTAAACCACTTGTAAAACTAAAAGAGTGGTCTGCAGCGATGGCCGTGGGTCAACTTGATTTGCGTGTCGACCTTTCTCGTGATGATGAGCTCGGACAACTTGCCAATCAGTTTAACCAAATGGCAGAAGCGCTTCAAAAGGCCAGAGAAAACCTAGAAGAGCGCGTTGCAAAGCGCACAGCAGAGCTCTCTGATGCCAATCAGGCGCTATGGGCCGCGAATCAAGAGTTAATGGCGACGCTAGACTTATTGCAAGCAACCCAGCAGCACCTGATTCAATCGGCAAAGCTAGCGGGCTTAGGCTCTATGGTTGCAGGTATCGCACACGAAATAAATACCCCACTTGGGATTGCGATTACAATGGTTTCTTACATGGAAATGGCATTGGCTGAGCCATTGATTCAAGTGGATAAATTAAAGGAGTGCAACGATATCTTGCAAAGAAACCTTAAGAGAACCAGTGCACTGATTGAACGCTTTAAGCTTGTGACGATTGACCAAGTATCAGAAGTGAAGCGGTCCTTTAATATGTCTGACTTTTTACACGAACTAATAGAAACCTTGCAATACGATGCCAACTACAGAATGCTAAACATTGACTGGCACTGCCCTCAGGAGATATTCCTCAATAGCTACCCAGGTTCTTGGAGCTTGGCGATTAGCCAACTGCTAGAGAATGTAGTGAATCATGCGTATCTAGAAGGAGAGGCCTGTGCGGTTAACCTCAAAATTGGGCGTGAAGGAGGTACTCTTGTCTTAACCTGCACAGATTTTGGCAAGGGAATTGGCCAAGAAAGTTTAAATCGCATTTTTGAACCCTTTTATACCACTCAGCGATTAAAGGGCTCGACGGGCCTTGGACTGTTTGTGGTTCACAATGTGGTGACCTTGCAACTAGGCGGCACGGTTGAAGTACAGTCGGAATTGGGAAAGGGCACGGCATTTACAATCTGCGTACCTTGTTAATGTAATTGGGACTTGAATCGCTGGTTACATTAAGATGTCCTTAGTACGCGTTAGAATGACAATTTTATAACGAATTATGTCATCTGTAAAAAAATGTGAAAAGGGAAAGAAGATAAGCCTCTGCAGCCCTGCTATTGTAAGGGGAGGCGAAAGCCACATAATCACTGGGAAACCGGGATGGTCGGCGATTAGAGTGAATCCGAGCCAGCTCACTCGAGTTGGCTTTTTTGTTTGGAAGGAGTGGTGTTTTGGAAACTATTAAAAAAACCGCTGTATTGGTGGTTAGCTTAGGCACAGCCCATTTAGATGCCTTAGAACACGCCATCGTCAACGTTGAAAAGAATATTGAAGCAAGGGTAGCACCAATACCTGTATTTAGAGCATTTACATCAAATCGTGTGATTGCATCCCTAAAAGAGAATCATAATATAGACGTGAAAAAACCTTTAGAAGCCATCGAATTCCTATCTGACTTAGGCTATACAAGGATTGTGATTCAACCACTGCATGTGATTCCAGGGTTTGAATTTGACAAGCTTCAAAAAAATGTGCGTATTGCAGCTCACAATAAGAAAGTCACATTGCAACTGGGAAGACCCCTATTATCCAGACATGAAGATTATCTTGAGTTAATTAATGTCTTAGAATCTGAGGTTCTCAAAGACTTGTCTGTTTTAGGGGCTAGCGATGGGATACTTTGGATGGGCCATGGCACTAAACATGCTGCTAATACGAGTTATGTGTATTTTGAGCGCTTGTGGAGAGAACGCCGGGACAATGTGCACTTGGTCAATATTGAAGGGTATCCAGAACTTCATCATATTTTGCCTAATTTAAAAGCGCGCTATAAATGTGTCCATTTGTATCCACTCCTAATTGTTGCCGGTGATCACGCTAAAAATGATATGGCAGGGGAGGGGGATTCTTTAAAGACACTACTAGAGCAAGAGGGCATAACTGTGGTGCCTGTGCTATACGGTTTGGGAAATTTTGATGGCGTAGGGGATTTGTTTGCTGCTAGGGTATTAGAAATGCTTAAGGTTGTGTAAAATCTAAAACTGTATCCATATTGAAAGAAGACCTTGAAACACCATTTTTAACAGGTCGGTATGGTATTTTGGCAATGGGCCATCCTGTGATATTATTAGATGAACCCACCGCAGGGCTAGACCCAGGTGTGACAAATCAAATGGTCATTTTAATTAAAGATCTTGTGGCAAGTGGGAAAAAGTATTGATTGCATTCCACGACATAAATTTAAAGATTGTGAAGCTTTCTTTAATCCACGTAGTCAAGAAACCAAAAGATAAAAGTAAAGGAGTGTCCTGTGAATATAGCCGTGATAGGGATTAACCATCAAACAGCACCAGTTGCACTCTTAGAATGTATGGCCCTCAGTGAAGCTAAAAAAATTGAAGCCATGTTGAAACTGCTAGATCCACTAGAAGTAGGTACATCTGCGATTTCTGAAGTGGTAATTTTAAATACCTGCGGTCGTTTTGAGGTCTATTTTGCTGCGCCTAAAAAGTCAATGGCAGATGGCATTTTGAGAATTCAAAACTTTTTTAATCAACAGACACAAACCTTTGCAAGGAATCAAAACCAAGAACATTCAAGCATTAATACAGATGGCATCGATTTGCACATATACACAAAAGTCGGCGAAGATGCTCTAGAACACATGATCCAGGTGGCTGTGGGACTGGATTCCATCGTATTGGGTGAAGACCAGATTATAGGGCAAATGAAAGCCGCCCATCATATGGCCCAGGAACTTGGTTGTACACAACGGATTTTAAATGTGACTTTTAGGGATGCTGTAGCCAGTGCAAAAAAAATTAAAAGCGCCCTTAAAATATCAGAAATACCCCTGTCCCTTAGTTATGTTGGGGTAAAACTCATGGCAGAAGTAATGCCTTTAAAAGGGAAGCGCGTACTGGTGGTTGGCCTTGGCGAAATGGGTCTATTAGCCATTCAGCATGCCCATGCCCTTGGTGCTAAAATCACGGTTTCAAATCGGTCGAAAGATAAAATTCTAGCGCTTCAGGGCCGGTACCCAGATATAGAAGCCGTGGCTTATGACAACAAAGCCGCTGCTATTAGTCAAATGGATTGTGTGATTACTGCCACTGCAGCGCCCCATATGGTCTTTACCAAGTCTGATTTTATGACTGTTACCCATCAGATGGTGGTCCTTGATTTGTCCCTTCCAAAGGATGTGGATAATCAGGTAGCAGAACTATCAACGATTAAACTGATTAACTTAGAAACCCTTTCAAAGACAGTGGAACAAAATCAGGAACAGAGGCAATTGCTGGTTGATAAGGCCCATGTGTTAGTGGCAGACCACGTGGCTAAAATGGCAAGCTGGTTGGATAGAACCAGTGTCCATACAACCTTAAAAGACCTGGGAGGCTTGGTGAGCAAAAGCCATCTTGATGCCATGTCCTTTGTGGACGAAAAACTAAAGTTAGACAGACATCAGCGCGCAATTGTCGATAAAGCAATGCTGGCTGCCCTCAAACGGCTTGTCCGCAGTCCCATTCAAAACCTCAACAGCCTAGAAACCCAAGAAGAGCGAGACGGCGCAACCTATTGGCTTCAAAAGCTGTTTACAGGCCATCAGGAGGAAGATTAAATGTTGCCTTTACTTGTCAATGTAGCCAATAAAAAAGTATTGGTGGTTGGCTATGGAAAAGTTGGTCAGCGTAAGGCCCAGCAGTTTAGAGACCAAGGGGCTAGTATTTGGGTGTATGATGAGGTGTATTGGGCAGGCACAAGTACAGAGGCAGGTAAAGGGTCAGCTGCAGATGCAAACGCTGAAGAGGATACGAGTAAAGTCTATAATTTTGGGTTTGACCCCTTGTCAGTTGAAAGTTTGCGAGATTTTTCTTTTGTCTTAATAGCAACCAGCGATGGTAATTATAATCAGAAGGTCAAGGACCATTGTCAAGATCAGGGCATTTGGTGCAACCGAGCTGATGCCCCTGAAGAAAATGATTTTCACACCATGGCCACCCTATGGCGAGGTGAGTTAGGGGTCTCTGTGTCTACACAAGGGACGGTTCCGGGTTTTACTAAGAATTTAAAGGACTATATTGATCATTTGTTGCCCCCAGATACCCAGTCGTTTTTAGAAAGCTTAAAACAAGCAAGGAAAATGGCTATTGAATTAGAAGAACCAGAGAAAACAGCGCAATTGGCGCTGATCACTGACAGGATACAGGAATGGCTTAGAGGGCTGTAAAAGATCTAGGAGACCCCAATATGAACACTAAACTAAAACTGGGCTCAAGGGGCTCAAAATTGGCATTGGCCCAAACCCATTGGATTAAGGCGCAACTACTGAAGTATCACCCGCAACTTGAAATCGACATCCAAATCATCGTCACAAAGGGCGATGCTATTCAAGATATAGCCTTGGACAAAATAGGCGATAAGGGTCTTTTTGTAAAAGAAATCGAACAGGCGCTTTTAGATGGGACCATTGATTTAGCCATCCACTCCATGAAAGACATGCCAACGACTGTGACACCAGGCTTGATGTTTTTACCAGCAGTGCTTCGAGCGGATGCACGGGATGCACTGATTGCTAAGGTCCCCGTTAAAAGTGTGATGGACCTCCCGCGGGGGGCGATAATCGGTACAGGCAGCAAGCGCCGGGCATTCCAACTGCTCGCCATAAGACCGGATTTTATCATTAAGGGCATCCGCGGCAATGTGGATACAAGGCTCAGAAAATTAGTTGAAGAGGATTATGATGCCATTGTTCTTGCCCAGGCAGGACTTGACCGCTTAGGTTTAAAGCCTGATGGGCTTTTGACCCTGTCTCCAGAGGAGATGCTACCGGCACCGGCCCAGGGCCTTTTAGGACTTCAAGTAAGGTTCGGGGACCAGCGTTTGGAGCTGCTAGCCCAGGCATTATTTGACGAAGAGGCTCAGCTCCAAATGCTCGCCGAGCGGGATTTTTTGGGCAAACTCGGCGGTGGGTGCCACATGCCAGTAGGTGCTTGGACAACAATAGATGCCACAGGAATGACCTTAACGGGTGTTATTGGCGATGAAGCAGGCACCAAGCTTGTCAAGGACACAGTTTTTAGCGCCTTACCTTCTTATGAAACCGCTAGTCGTTTAGGCCTGCGACTTGCAGAGTCCCTTGAGGCGAAACTTGCAGCTGCTCTGTCAACCAAGCCTTATCAGGCCCCACGGGTTTTTTTAGTGGGGGCTGGCTGTGGGGATCCTCAGCTGATGACCTTAAAAGGCAAAGCTCTACTTGAACGCTGTGATGCCGTGGTTTACGATCGCCTTGCCAATCCGAAATTTCTCTCTTGGGTGCCAAAAACGGCAACCCGTGTTTACGTGGGTAAGGCAGCGGCTAATCACGCCATGGACCAAGAGCTTATAAACCAGACCCTTGTGGATTTGGGCACCACCCATAAATGTGTGGTGCGTCTAAAGGGTGGAGATCCCTATGTTTTTGGTAGAGGTGGCGAAGAGGGCGAAACCCTCTATGATGCGGCTATTCCCTTTGAAGTGGTGCCGGGGATAACCTCTGCCATAGGTGGTTTGGGGTATGCGGGCATTCCTGTCACGCATAGGGATTATGCATCGAGTTTTCATGTGATTACTGGCCACTTGAGAAGAGATAATTCGACTTCAGAGGAAGGCTGCGACGATACTAAGTCTTTTGATTGGCGCGTCATTTCAAAATACGAAGGAACCTTGATTTTTTTAATGGGCCTGGGGTCATTAGCAAAAATTACAGAGTCGCTAATAGCAAATGGGAAGAACCCTCACACCCCTGCGGCGCTAGTTTCTTGGGCTAGTCATTTAAAGCAGCGTAAAATAAGTGGAACTTTG
>CALFXQ010000281.1 GCA_937958285.1 uncultured Fusibacter sp.
AGGACTCGCGTGTAAGAGAGCGGGTTCTGTTTTGTTGAGGACTTGTGTGTAAGAGGGCGGGTTCTGTTTTTATCGAGCGGCCATGTAGTCGGCCAAGTTTGCCTTCAAATCGATTTTAGCTTCAATGAGAGGCTTCTTTGATGTCATGACCACAGAGATGCCGGGGCCGTGACCATTTTTGATGCAATCGCTGTGAATCACGACGCCGATAGTGACGGCGCCTGTCAGGTAACCGCCTAGTCCGTAGGAGCAGTCGGTGTTTTCGATTAAGACAAAGTCGCCAAAGCGCAGGTTGTTAAGTCCGAGGCGCTCTATTTCGGCGCGATCAGATGTGATCAAGTCGTAGTCGCCTTGTTGGGAGTAAGGCGCGCCGACGCCCGAGCCCATAAGGCCATGGGGAATCACTGCAGTAACGGGGAATTGCAATTTGCCATCGACAACTTCAATGGCCATCTGCTCAAACAGGTCCGGGTCTAAACTCATCACTTTGATATCAGGGAAGTTGGTGAGGGCGAGACCTTGTCCCCAGCCCTTTACGAGAATCTTATCTTCTAAGGTGAGTTGTTCGAGTACCTCTGGGGCAAATTGCACCATTAAATGATCCACGCCACCGTGGGAACCGAGTACATAGCCAATAGAGCCTTTTGCATCGCCGGAGACCACTTTTGCCACATTGCCCACACATGAAAACACATTGAGGGCGGCATTGGAGGGACCATCATCGTTTTTTAAGGTGACGCCGGGCTCGATGTGATCGCCAGCCCATCCATATACGGAATCGCCAACTTTTACGTTGTAGCTAATAGCGCCAGTGCCAGGAATCACAAAGGGCTTGCCATCTGTATCGACGCGATAGCCTCCGAATTTAGGATGGGCAATTTTGCCTTGAACGCTGTGCATCACAACGCGTTCTTTGTTGGTGTTTAATGCATTGGTGTTTATAGGGTTTGACATCGCAGTAAATCCTCCTAAAGTGTGTGGGCATAGATTGACAGGGTATTTGATATGTACTTAGATAATTTTTTCTAAATGGCATTTAAAATCGTCGTATAGATTTTTCGAGAGTTGGGCATAGGCATGCGGGTACTTGAAGGTAATGGCGTAAGAGGTGCGACTGAGATTTTCTATGCCAGCCACATGACCCAGATTCACAATAAATGAGCGACCACTCTTAAAAAAACAGGGTTCAGTAAGGCGTTCTTCCATTTCTTTGAGGCTGAGTTTGATGGTGTATTGTTTTTTTAAGTCGCTGACAATACAGTGTTTACCTGTGGCTTCAACCGCTACAATGTCGCTGGGCTTTACGTACAGCAGTCCATCTTCTGTGGGGAGAGATAGGGGCGCTTGATCTTCGCCAACTTGGTGATAGAGTCTCTTTAGCGTGCTCTCTAAGCGGGCCATATCGAGGGGTTTCTCGATAAAGTCGTAGGCGTAGACTTTAAATGCATCGCGTATGTAATTGGCGTGGCTCGTGATAAAGATGACGGCGGTTTCTGGGCTCTTTTGTGTAAGGGCTTCTGCGAAGTGTATGCCATCGAGTTCAGGCATGTCGATGTCTAAAAGGGCCACATGGGGTTTTGTTTGCTCGCAGTAGGCCAAAGCATCTGTGGGACTTGTGGTTGCTGCGATTAATTTGACAAAACACAGAGGTTTTAATGCGCGCTTGACAGCTTCTAGCATAATGGGTTGATCGTCGACAGCGATTACGGTAAGCATAGGTTAACCTCCATGGTTTACTTTGCATTTATACTCCACTCTATATTATAATAACTATAGGGCCAATTGCCTAGTAACGAACTGAGAAACGAGTGTGAACATGAGAGAAAAAATTTTGGGTCTTGCGGCCCGAAAAGAAGTGCTTGAGATACTACTCAATACTTATCCCGATGCTAAAGCGGAACTTGATCATAGCAATGCCTTCGAACTACTTATTGCCACAATGTTGTCGGCGCAATGCACCGATGTGCGGGTCAATCTTGTGACAAAATCCCTCTTTCTGCTACTGCCTGGTCCAGAGGCAATTTTTTCATTGGACCACGATATTCTAGAGACTACAATTAAACCTTGTGGACTCTATCAGACAAAGGCAAAAAACATCCGGGCCACCTGTGAAATCTTATGTCGTGATTTTGATGGGCAGGTGCCTAAACAAATTGAAGAGCTCACAACACTTCCTGGGGTAGGCATTAAGACGGCCAATGTGGTGGCATCTAACGCCTTTGGCATTCCAGCAATTGCCGTAGATACGCATGTGTTCAGAGTTTCGAATCGCATCGGGCTAGTGAGCGCAAAAGATGTGCATAAAACCGAACGGGATTTACAAAAGCGCATTCCAAAGGCGCAGTGGACGAAAATGCACCATGTGCTCATTTTCCACGGAAGATATCACTGTAAAGCGAGAAATCCTCAGTGTGAGAGTTGTCCGGTGTCGCATTTATGTTTAGAGTTTGGTAAACGCCAACAGAAGGGAACCGATGGTCATGGAAAATAAGCAACCTTTGCCAGAGCATAAAATTTACGCGCTAGACATTGGCACACGCACAGTAGTGGGGCTCGTGGGGAGCTATATCGATGATCGCTTTGCAGTAGAGTCTCATGTGGCCATCAACCATCCTGAGCGCGCCATGTACGACGGTCAAATTCACGATATCGAGAAGGTAGCAAAGGTTGTAAAGCGCGTTACAGAACATCTAGAGTTGGAGACGGGTTATCAGCTAAAAAAGGTGGCCATTGCCGCTGCTGGTCGTGCCCTTAAAACACAAAGTGCCGAGGTTACAAGAGCGCTAGACCCTACGCGAGAAATCGACAAGAGCACCCTCGATGCCATCGAAATAGAAGCCCTTCAAACAGCTCAAAAGCAGTTAGAGGCCAACCACCAGTTAAAGGCGAAGTACTACTGTGTGGGTTATTCGGCGGTGCAGTATGTACTAGACGACGCATTAATTGCCAACCCGTTAGAGCATCGCGGATCGCAGTTGTCCTTAAAGGTCATTGCCACGTTTTTACCGCATTCGGTGGTGGATTCGCTGTACACTGTGGTCGACAAGCTGGGTCTAGAAGTGACAAATCTCACCTTAGAGCCCATTGCTGCCATTAGCGTGGCCATCCCTCAAAAATTTAGGCTGCTCAATTTAGCCCTTGTCGATGTAGGGGCAGGAACATCCGATATCGCTCTGACTAAAGCGGGCGCAGTATATGCTTATGCCATGGTGGACATGGCTGGCGACGAGCTAACCGAGGCATTGGTTCAACACTATTTAATGGACTTTGAAAGCGCAGAAACCCTCAAGATGAATTTGTGCTTTGAAGAAACACAACACTTTACAGATATTGTAGGCATTCCCTATCAAAAAACTACAGCAGAAGTCTTGGCGGCCATTGGTTCCGAGATTAACCGCGTAGCGGCAAAGGTGGCAGAGGGCATCGTTGGCGCCAATGGCGGCAAACCCAGTGCGGTGTTTTTGATTGGCGGGGGATGTCAGGTGCCTGGATTTAGCCAGGCGCTCTCGGAACACTTAGACCTGCCCAGAGAGCGCGTTGTTATTAAAGGTGCAGATGCGCTAGAGGGTATTCACTACCAAACGCAGGCCCTCGTTGGTCCTGAGTTTATAACCCCGCTGGGCATTGGTTATCACGCCCTCATTGCCCGTGAACAAGACTTCCTTCAAGTGCTGGTGAACGATACGCCTCTGCGCCTATTTAATGCCAAGCAACTGTTGGTTTCAGATGCGCTCGTGCTAATCGGTTATGGGGCGAGACGATTGATTCCAGAGCGCGGTAAACCCTTGCAGTATGTGCTCAACCATCAGAATAAGCGAGTAAGTGGTACCTATGGCGAGGCGGCAAAAGTATATGTCAATGGCAGCTTGGCAAGTCTAGACACCCCCATTAAACACAAAGATGCCATTGTGGTGGAAGATGCTGTTCAAGGCACCGATGCAGCTCTAAAACTCACAGATGCAATCGACTATAGAAAGCAGGTCTTCTTAGAAGAGGGACCACTGGATTTAGTGCGCCAAATTATGGTCAATGGGGTACCTATTAATCAAGAGCTCGCCGATCAATACTGGATTCAACCCATGGATCACGTTCAAGTAGAAGCACTTCAAACCGTTTCAGATCTAATGCTCTTTAAGGGCATCGAACATCACAAGTCAATCTCTGTGAATGGTAGGCAGGCTCACCCTGCGCTCACCCTCAGAAAGGGCGATTTTATCACCTTCGATTCTGCATTCGAGGTCACACCAAATGGCGCCACAAAGGCTATAACTGAAACGCCATTGGCAAAAGGTGATTTAGAGCAATCTCCCTTAGAAGTGGTTAACACCAAACCAATCCATCGCTATACGTTGACCATCAACAATGCTCCCGTCGAGATTGAAACCGATAGAAATCCCATGATTTTTGTCGACCTATTCGAGTACATCGACTTCGATCTTTCAAAGCCAAAGGGCATCATCGATCTTAAACTCAATGGCGAACGGGCAAGATATACAGATGTGCTTAAAAACGGCGATAGCATCGACATTGGCTGGCGTCAATAGGCACAAAAAAACAGCCACATTGAGGGCTGTTTTGGTTTAATCTTTAGAGGTGTACAATGTGCAAACTAATGCGTCAACCATGATTTTGCAGCTTGAACATTCTGAAATGCACGGGTATTGTGATTGTGAACACTCATTTCCAAGAGTTTTGCGTATTTGTGGCCAATCGCATTTGGGTCCGAATAAACAGCTACGTGCTGGTGGCAGTTGCTGACCAATTCAAGGATCAATTCGAAGGCATCAACACTGAACCCTTCAATACCATGCATATCGAGGAGCAGCGGAAAATCTGTTTGGTAGAATTCCATAAGGTCCTTAACGATGATCTCTAATGTCTCGGCGTGTATAATGGCGTGTTCCGGAAAATGAACCCATATAAAGTTGTCTTCTTTTTCGAGTGTATGTTGCCTGTTTACTTGATTCATATTTTCACCTCGGCTTACTTATACCCCTATAGGTAGTGTTTAAACATTTAAAAACATAATGGAGGTGGTATATCTTGATTTACTTGCTAATATTTTTCGGAAAAGTATTCGAAGTGACCTTAATGACTTTGCGCGTGGTACTTATCAGCAAGGGCGAACGTCGCATTGGCGCAATCATCGCTTTTTTTGAAATCTGTCTTTGGATACTCATTGTTTCCAACGTGATTCAGGGTCTTTCTCAAGATCCGCTAAAGGCAGTGGCGTATGCGCTGGGATTTGCCATTGGCAATTACACGGGCAGCCTTCTAGAAGATCGCATTGGCATTGGCACTTCACAAATCCAAATTATCGTCAAGGCAGAGCACGGTCTCCCATTAGTTGAACATCTCAAAGAACAAGGCCTGCCATGTACAGTGGTGGATGGCCAAGGTCACCATCACCCTAGGCAGATTCTCTATGTCATCGTCCCAAGGCGCCAGGTGCGCGAGGTAATACGCATGGCAAAAGAAGCCCAGGGCAATGCAGTGATCACCGTTCACGAAATCAAACCATGGTATGGCGGCTGGGGTATTAAGAAATAAAAAACCGAAATAAAGAGGA
>CALFXQ010000282.1 GCA_937958285.1 uncultured Fusibacter sp.
AACGCTATCCGCGATTTTGTTTCACAAAACGCTATTCGAAATTTTGTTTCACAAACGCTATCCGCGATTTTGTTTCACAAAACGCTATTCGAAATTTTGTTTCACAAACGCTATCCGCGATTTTGTTTCACAAAACGCTATTCGAAATTTTGTTTCACAAAACGCTATTCGCGATTTTGTTTCACAAAACGCTATCTGCGATTTTGCTTCACAAAACGCTGCCTGTGTCACTGTACCCATAAAAATAGTGGTGCATTGCCCTTGGCTTCCAACCACGCGTCAATTGGGACAATTGCAATGACGTTGATAATGCTATTGTCCGAGACGATTTAAGGTAATTGTTCCAACTGTTCAGCGAAAGGTAACCGATCGTGTCTTTTTCGTGTTCATGATGCTCACTAAGAGTAAATGTGACTTAGCGGAACAATAGTAAATGAAAGTTATTTGTGGTGATAGAATTCCATATCGGTGGTTTAAGTAAGGCATTGTTTATGCTACTATAAATGAGGGTATCAGTTTTATGAATGGAGGTGGATGAATGTCGATGCAGCTTAAGAATAAAAAGTTTGTTGTAATTATCCCAGTATTTAATGAGAGTAAGGCCATTTTAGAGAACTTTCAAATCATTCATCGCACACTGCAAGATGATGGTGTTCACGCTCAGTTTTTTCTTATTGACGATGGTTCTAAAGATGATACATGGCATTATATAGAAAAGATTATGAATCTGTATCCAGAGGTTTCAGCATTGAGATTTGCCCGGAATTTTGGTAAAGAGCTGGCATTAATGGCTGGTGTTGAAAATATAGATGCAGATTATTATTGTTTTATGGATTCTGATTTACAACATCCACCAAAGTGCATAAAGGGTATGTTGGAATTGATGTTTAGTGAACGGGTAAATATCGTTGAGGGTACAAAGGCGAGTAGAGGTAAGGAAAGCTTATTGTATCGATGGATAGCTGAGAACTTCTATCGAACGCTTAGATGGGTGACAAAGTTAGAAATGAACAATTCCTCTGACTTTAAGATTATGGATCGTCAAGTCATTGATACTATAAGAAATTTTCATGAACATCGCGTGTTTTTTAGAGGGATTGTCGATTGGGTAGGCTTTAAACGTGCTTCATTTAAATTTGATGTCGCTGAACGTGTTAATGGCAAGAGTAAATTTTCTACAAGTAAACTGGCTATGCTTGCAGTGAATGCAATTGTCTCTTACACGAGCAAGCCGTTGTATCTAACCGTCGTTCTAGGAGCGATATTTCTCGTTTTTGCCTTTATTCTCGGTATTCAGACATTGTTCAATTATCTAGTTGGTTCAGCTGTAGATGGTTTTTCTACGGTTATTCTTTTGCTATTGACCATTGGCGCAATGCTTATGCTCTCGATTGGGATGATTGGCGTCTATATAGCCCGCATTTACGATGAAATAAAAGGTAGACCCAGATATATTGTAGCCGAGAAAAAAGTGAATACAGACTGACGATTAAGCGATTAAGCGATTTAGCGATTAAACGATTTAGCAATAAAGCGATTTTGTAATTAAGGGTGCTATTAAGGGTGTAATAATGGTGTAACCTTAAAAGCTTAAATGACTCGAAAGTGTATTCTTAATTTTTCAAGAGAGTGGTATAATATATGTATAAACTAGTTCTTTCACAAGAACCCATTGAAACAAGGCAAACCCATCGCGAGGTGGCGACGCAAAACTACAGGGTCTCTCACAGAGATAGCCAGATGCCGAAGGGAGCGTAAAAATGAAACGGTTTAAAATGATTGGTTTATGCCTCATGTTCTTAATGATTTTTGGCGGCGCTTTTGTTTTTGCAGATGCAGAAGTTTTTACTTTAGATGATGCACGTGACATTATTAATGTAAAATATCCCACCGAGAGCTATGAGAATTTCAAGGTTGTTATAAAAAAAGAGAGTACGCAGTATGTGTACAACCTCTTCGATGGCGATGAAACCTTTCCTCTTCAGATGGGGAGTGGCGACTATCTAGTGGGGTTATACCAGCGTACAGAGGGAAATAAGTACCGGGCCTTAATGACCCAGACGTTCACTGCAGAAGTTGACCCATTTGTTGTTCACAAGCAGAGCGTTCAAAATATGAACTGGACCCTAGAATCAAAGGCGGTTCAGTATGCTCTGAGTATTGCAAAACAAAAGAAGACAGACAAAGAAAAATTTGATGTGCTTTATAATTTCATGATAAAGTCTTTCGTATACGATTATAAAAAGGCTTCATCGGTTGGAACGCGCTATGTTCCAGTGATTGACATCACTTATAAAGAACGCAAAGGTATTTGCTACGACTATTCTTCATTGTTTGCCTCGATGTTGCGAAGTCTAAATATCCCTGCCAGATTAGCAGAGGGCAAGAGTACATTTACATCAGTTTACCATGCTTGGAATGAAGTCTACATTAACGGTAAATGGATTTCTATCGACACGACTATAGATGCGCAGCTCTTGGCGAGAAAAATAAAATATACCATAGAAAAAACGAGTAAAGATTATGTGGTTGCAAAAATCTTTTAGGCCTTCGGGCCTTTTTTTATTATATGGATGATTAAACCTTCTAGGCAACCGGTATAAATAAGGTGTAATGTTTGCTAAGTTCTGTCTATAGCAAGCAAATAAGGAGGCGTTCATGGCTGAGAAGTATAGATTGATTACGCGTAGTGATTTTGATGGATTAGTATGTGCGGTTTTACTAAAAGATATGGACCTAATTGACGAGATAAAGTTTGTACATCCTAAAGACATGCAAGATGGCATAATAAAAGTAACGGATCGCGATATTACAACAAACCTGCCTTATGTACCTGGTGCGTATATGTCGTTCGATCATCATATGAGTGAAACCATAAGAAATGCGAACCTTCCTGACAATCACATAATTGATCCCAATGCTGCATCAGCAGCGCGTGTCGTTTATAACTTCTACAAAGAATCACATCCCTTTAAACCTGAATGGGATGAAATGATGGCGGCTGTCGACAAAGCGGATTCTGCACAGTACAATGAAGACGAAATACTCAATCCATCTGGGTGGACATTATTGAATTACATGATGGATGCCCGAACAGGTTTGGGACGGTTTAGAGCATTTAGAATCTCTAATTATACATTGATGATGGAGCTAATCGACTATTGTCGTGATCACTCTATTGAAGAGATCCTAGAACTTCCAGATGTGAAGGAACGTGTTGAATTATACTTCCGTTACGAAGATGAGTTTAAAAAGATGATTCAAGAAAATGCACGTGTATACGACGATATTGTCGTCATCGATCTGCGCGATGTCGAAACCATACTTCCTGGAAATCGCTTTATGGTTTATGCACTTTATCCAGAAGTGAAAATTTCTATACAGGTAATGTGGGGACTAAAACAGCAGAACACGGTATTTACTGTGGGAAAATCCATTGTAAATCGCGCATCTAACGTCAACATTGGTGAAATAATGCTCAGATTTGGAGGCGGTGGACACCGCAATGCGGGTACTTGCCAGGTGGATAACGAAAAGGCAGAAGAGCTACTGATCGAGGTGATTAGTCAACTCAAAAGTTAACCACAGGCTCTAGTCTATATTAGAACAATTGCGAGTTATGCAATTTATTTCAATCCCCGAAATTTTGTCGGAATGTCTAAAGACATTCCGCTTTATTTTGTGTATACTTACCTTATATAAATAAGGAGGAAGCCCATGACAGATCGATTAGTAGAACGCTTCATACAATTCGTTAAGATTGACACACAGTCAGATTCCAATAGCACTTCTTTTCCGTCAACGCGCAAGCAATTTAATCTAGCGGAAGTGGTTTACAAAGAGCTTCAACACCTGGGTTTAGATGCGGTAAAGTTAGATGAGAATGGCTACGTAACAGCGACTCTTAAGGGCAATACTCCCAATGTACCACCCGTGGGTTTTGTTGCGCATTTCGATACAAGTCCCGATTACTCTGGAGCTAATGTGAATCCAATCATTCACAGAAATTACAATGGAGATCCGCTTTACCTTAGCTCAGAAACTATTATCACCCAAAGGGATTTTCCTTTCCTAAGTAATCTTGTTGGCCAAGATCTCATTTCCACTGACGGCACAACACTTCTCGGTGCTGATGATAAGGCTGGACTTGCAGAGATTATGGAGTTATTGACAATACTTACAGAAAAACCAGAAATACCACATGGCGATATTTGTGTGCTCTTTACACCCGATGAAGAAGTAGGTCAAGGAACAGACAAAGTAAATCTTGATAATTTTAACGTCGACTTCGCCTATACTGTTGATGGTGGCGAATTAGGCGAGTTAGAGTATGAAAATTTCAATGCAGCGAGTATGAAAATTGTGATTCATGGGAGAAACATTCATCCAGGATCGGCAAAACACAAAATGAAAAATGCGATACTCATTGGCATGGAATTTCAACAACTATTGCCTTCGTTTGATGCTCCACAGTATACAGAAGGTTATGAAGGTTTTTATCATCTTAACGATATTGAGGGTTCAGTAGAATGTGCAAAGCTCTTCTACATTATCAGAGATCACGACAAAGAGGCCTTTGAGGCAAAGAAGGCATTCGCCTTAAAGGCAGCTTCGTTTATCAATGAAAAATATGGCAAGAACACAATCGAAATCCAAATTACAGATTCTTATAGCAATATGAGAGAGAAGATCGAACCTGTAATGCATATTGTTGACTTTGCGAAAAAAGCCATGGAAGATTGCGGTGTTGTTCCCTTAATCAAGCCTATTCGCGGTGGTACAGACGGCGCGAGATTGTCCTTTATGGGTATCCCAACTCCGAACATCTTTACTGGTGGATACAATTATCATGGAAGGTATGAACTTATTTCAATACAGGCAATGCATAAAGCCGTTGATGTTCTAGTCCAACTTGTTCAAATTATTGCAACTCACAATTGAAAAAATGGATCGATGACACCACATTATGACTTCTTAGGAGATTCAATATGATTCAAGACATTCTAGAAAAGACAGAAACGCTGTATCAAATGATAAAAAAAAACAACCACGAGGCGCTTGTCAAGTACAAGCTCAACCATAAGAAGTACAGGATTTTGACATATATCCTAAACGCAAAGAAATGTAGTCCAAGCACTTTGTCAGACCAATTGCATTACGATAGACCAACAATAACTATCCTAATCAAGCAGTTAGAAGAAGACGGCTGGATTAAGAGAGAAGTAAATCAGTTAAATCGCCGTTATATCGAAATCACACTGACCCCAGAAGGGGAGCGAAAAATGGAAGCGTTAATCCTTAATGCAAGTATTAGTGCTGGCTTTGAGGGTATGCTTGAACAAGGTGAACTTGAATTATTGAGTAGTTTGTTGAACAAACTCTTATCTGCAGTGTAAATATTAAGTACTTCTAAATTGGCAGCTTTTAGCCAGTTAGGGAGTACTTTTTATTTGCCTTTTTTAGAGGTTTAAGTTAAACTGAATACAGAACATATGTTCGCTATCTCGGAGGCAAAACATGTTAATTCAAGATAAAATTCGTATACTCGCCGAAGGTGCTAAATACGATGTATCCTGTTCCTCAAGCGGTATTGAGAGGCGAGGGCAAAAGGGCAAGCTAGGTAATTCTGTAGCATCTGGAATCTGTCACAGCTGGTCTCAAGATGGTCGCTGTATTTCGCTGCTCAAGATTTTGATGTCTAATGCTTGTGTACTAGATTGTGCTTATTGTGTAAATCGAAAATCCGCAGATGTTGAAAGAGCTACAATGTCTCCTGAAGAGGTTATCAGTCTGACAATGGAGTTTTATAGAAGAAACTATATAGAAGGATTGTTCTTGAGTTCAGGTGTTTTAGGCACAGCAGATGAAACCATGCTTAGAATGCTCTATGTGGTGAAAAAGCTCAGAATTGTGCATCAGTTTAACGGCTACATCCACGTGAAGTCTATTCCTGGAGCAAGTCTAAAGCTCGTATCACTCATGGGTATGTATGTAGACCGCATGAGTGTAAATCTAGAAGTTGCCGATGAACAACATTTAAAGCTTCTAGCTCCAGATAAAGACTATGCCAAGATCGATGCACCTATGCAATTAATCGCAGAACAAAGAGCCCTCAAGCGACCTAGAGGCGAGCAGTTTGTACCTGCAGGTCAGTCGTCCCAACTGATGGTTGGTACAGGAGGAGACAGTGATTTTAATGTTTTGACTCAGGCAACACGTCTATATAAACAATTTCAGCTAAAACGCGTTTTTTACTCAGCCTATATTCCTGTTGTGCAGAATAATCCACTACTTCCTTCTGTGGTTGAAGCCCCCCTTTTAAGAGAGCATAGACTCTATCAGTGCGATTGGCTTATGCGCTTTTACGGTTTTAACGTGGATGAAATTGTCGATGAATCGCGGCCTAATCTGCTGTTGCAGATAGATCCTAAAGCCTTTTGGGCCATTAGAAACCTGTCTTTATTTCCGGTGGATGTCACTGTTGCACCACTGGATGTGTTACTTCGCATTCCCGGAGTAGGTCCAACTTCAGCAAAGAGAATTGTTGAATCGAGACGGCATGGTGCAATTACCTTAGAAGCACTTAAACGCATGGGAGTCGTCATTAAACGTGCTAAATACTTTATCACCATTATGGGCGTTGCCGTTTGTCGCATTCCAAGTAGTGAAGAGGGATTCTTAAACGTAATGCAGCATAGTGAGCAACAATTTTTGGGGGCTCCACCACAACAGATATCCATGCTAGAAACACATGGGGCCCTTCTGGGTGCATGGTCGAAGAACTAACAAAGAGTGGGGTGCCATTGTGTTGACTGTACTGTGTGATCAAGGTTTAGAAGGGCTTCTAACGGGCTTGTATTGGGTATTTCAGTTGAAGGCGGAAGCCTTATGCGTTCAGGAACACTATCAATGTAATCTCGTCGATTCATATCAATATTTTCAAGCTGACTTTCAAATAGCTGAGCGTATGCAAGCGCGCATCGATAAACGCTTTGGTCCAGAAGTACTGGAGAAGCTATATTGGGCATCACTTTCAGAGTCTCCTACTTTGGGACTTGCCTTCTTTGAGTTTTTTGGAAGTGCTTTAAAGGTCAAGCAGTTTAATTTAGAAGCAGCATTTATCGACGAGGCATTGTTTGAAGTGATCCGTTTGTCTAGACAAGTGACAAGGGAATATCATAAATTTTTGGGAATTACACGCTTTACGCAGTCTTCACAAGGTCATTACTACGGTTTAATCAAACCAGAGTATAATATACTTACGCCATTATCACAGCACTTTACTGAGCGTTTAAGTGACCAAAAATGGATTCTTATAGATACTAACCGCTCTCGTGCTGTGTGCTATAATATAGATAGTCAGTGGGAAGGGAATGTTTCTTTAGATAATCTTCCTGTATCTCAAGATGCTTTTGAAGCGCACTGGATTACATATTATAAGGCAATCTCAATTGAAGCGAGAAAAAATGATAAGTTACGACAAGCATTTTTGCCTAAACGCTATTGGTCTCATCTTACAGAAATGAAAGAATGATTGAGATTTTGAATTCGTTAGGTAAGGCGGTTTTGGGGTATGATTAAGTCAATAATCTAAAGAAGGAGTGCCTCATGAAACGTTATGCCGCAATCGATATTGGTGCACACGCTGTAAAGTTAAAAATTGTAGAGCGTTCAAATACGGCCAAGATTAAAGTGCTCGAAGACATTATTCACCCTTTAATGCTCGGGAATAAAGTGTACGAACACCACAAACTTCAGCCAAGAGATATCGACGAGATCGCCCAGACGCTTGTCGGTTTTAAGCGCTTGCTACTAGAATATAAAGTAGATAATTATCGTGCAGTTGCAACGAGTGTAATCCGAAGTGCAGAAAATGGAAGATTCGCAATGGCTATTTTATCTCAGCGCTTAAATATGCATATTGAGATACTAGAAGAGCCTGTAGAACGGTTCCTGACATATGCAGCACTTGAAAGACAGTTAGAAGACTATGACTTAAAGCGACGTGAAGGGTTACTCGTTGTAGAAGTAGGTTCGATGAGTGCTGAGGTTATACTGTATAAAGACAATAAACTCGTAAGGAATAACGAGTTGCAGCTTGGCACAATTCCCTTAAAGAAAATTTTGAACAGCATGCGTCGCGTCAGTTTGTATCCAGACCAAATTGTAGCCGATCATGTATATGCGCAGACTGCGAATTTACAAGGTTATCTAGTGCGCCAGCAAATATCACATGTCGCATTAGTCGGTGCAGACATTAGAAGATTAAAGGCGTTATTGAACCTCCCCATAGATAGATTGACTAGCAAAGAGTTCGAAAGCTTAAAACTCAGCCTTATTAAGGGTGATAGAGAACTCAAAAGACTTTTGGCCGATGCGCGCCTTGATGCAGACGAAGTTTTAGTTGCGTTGTTGATTTTCGATCAGTTTGTTCAGGTAATTGCACCTTCTTTTGTAGATATGCCCTCAGTAGCATTAAGAGATGGTATGATTATTTCTCAAATCAGCCACCTAGAAGATTTTGATCGCGATGTCATACAGACAAAAGATGTTATTTCGTGTGCACGGTATATGGCCAAGCGTCATCACGGAACCATGTCGCATATCAGGCAATTAGAAAAGATTTGTATAAAACTCTTTGACACTTATAAAAAAAGTGAAGATTTCACCGACAAGGATCTTTTGTGTTTAAGACTAGCTGCCATTCTTCATGAAACAGGCAAGTTTACACGCCAAAGCAATTACCATTCTGCCACATACCAAAGTATCGCACATGCGACAATTCTTGGTTTGACACAGGCTACTATGACTCATGTGGCGCTTATTGCAATGCAGAGTTTCTCTTTTGGAGAAGGACACCACTTAGATGCAGACATTATAACAGAGGATGCATCTATCAAAGAGATAAAGTTGGGTCTATTGCTGGCACTTGCCGATGCATCCGATAAGTCGAAGCGACAAGGTATTAAATTGAGGTCTGCAACCATCGTAAAAGATAGTTTGGCCTTAGAGTTTATTGGCGAAGATGCCTACCTAGAAGAATGGGCAATACGGTCGCTACAGGAGTCTTTTTTTGATGTCTTTGGACATAAAATAGACCTACTTATCAAGGAGACTTTATGAAGCGAGAGTATTTTAATAGAGAGCTAAGTTGGTTGTCTTTTAATCAACGCGTATTACATGAAGCATTAGATCATCAGAGATTGCCTAGCCAAAGACTAAAGTTTCTAGGCATCTTCTCGAATAATTTAGATGAGTTTTTTATGATTCGTGTTGGTGGTCTAGATGATCAAATTTATGCGGGTTACACGAAGCGAGATTTATCAGGATTTAGGCCCAAAGAAACCCTAGCTGCCGTTAGAACTGAGGTGTTAAACCATACAAAACTGCAGACAGAGATTTTTAAAGATCTTGTGGTACATGTATTACCTCAACATTCAATCGATATAACAGCAATAGAGACATTAAGTAATAGACAAATGCGCTTCGTTGAAAGATACTTTATCGAAGAAATCTTCCCTACACTAACGCCGATGGCGGTTGACTTTGGAAGGCCATTCCCACTAGTGCTAAATAAGAGTCTCAATATTTTGGCGCGTTTAAAGGGTGAACCAAAACGTTATATTACCATGCAGATTCCTGGTTTCTTTTCTAGATTTGTCAAAGTAGATACATCGGGTCCAGTTTATATTTTTTTAGAAGCGCTCATTAAGCAGAATTTTCATTATCTCCTCGAAGGTTTTGAAATTGAAGCGACTGTCATTTACAGAGTCACCAGAAATGGAGACCTTATTTTAGACGATGAAGAAGCTGCAGATTTGCTTCAGGTAATTGAAGCATCCCTTAAGCAAAGAAAATGGGGGGATGTGCTGCGCCTAGAAATAGAAAAGGACTGTGATGCTGATTTACTATCGTTCTTGTGCAATCAATTTGAAATTGATTCTTCAGATGTTTATCCTACAGATGGACCAATCGATTTAACAGCCTGTTTCGACCTTTCTGCCATCTTAGCCTCAGATGAAGTCTTAAATTCTTACACACCCATTAATAAGATCGATAAAGATGCGGATATGTTTTCGCAAATTAGAGCGAATGATTTAATGTTCCACCATCCCTTTGAGTCTTTTGATCCCGTTGTGCACTTTATTCAACAAGCAGCGCTCGATCCAGATGTGCTTGCAATTAAGCAGGTGCTTTATCGCGTAGGGGGAGATTCACCTATTGTTAAGGCGTTGCAAGAGGCTGCTAATTCTGGAAAACAGGTGACGGTATTACTAGAGCTTAAAGCACGATTCGACGAAGAGAACAATATTCAGTGGGCAAAGTGGTTAGAAAAAAATGGATGTCACGTCATTTATGGGGTACAGGGTAAGAAAACACATGCAAAGATTACTCTTGTAGTTAGAAAAGAACCCGAGGGGATTCGTAGATATGTACATCTGAGTTCAGGAAATTACAACGATAAGACCTCTCGTTTTTACACCGATATTGGCATTATGACATGTCATGAAGAAATTGCTCAAGACGCTTCGAAATTCTTCAATATTCTCTCAGGCTATGTGAATCAAACAGATATGCAACACCTTATAGCCGCGCCAGATCACCTAAAAAAGAGATTAATTGCTCTTATAGAAAAAGAGAGGGATTACGCAACGCTAGGACGACCAGCTCGCATATTGGCTAAAATGAATGCACTAGTAGACAGTGAAATTATTCAAGCTCTGTATAGGGCATCACAAGCAGGTGTTGAAGTACAATTGCTCGTTAGAGGGGTATGTTGTTTAGTGCCTCAAAGTCCTGGAATGAGCGAAAATATCTGGGTTAAAAGCGTTGTCGATGATTACTTAGAGCATTCCAGACTGTTTTATTTTAGTCAAAATGGTCTGGACCTCGTTTATCTATCGAGTGCAGATTGGATGCCACGAAATCTCGATAGACGTATTGAATTGATGATTCCTGTGTTGGATGAGACTCTCAAAGTACAGCTAATAGAGGTGTTAAACCGTTATTGGAACGCAAAATTAAAGACCCATGTCCTATTGTCCACGGGTCTTTATCAAAACTGCGCTTCTGAAGTATCGGATTTGAGCTGTCAAAAGCAATTAGAGCAATTCTATCTTGCACTTGCCGAGGACCGTGACTAAGCACGCAAGCCTGTAGCCCTTTTCAAGTTCTTCTTCAGTGAGGAATTTGCGCTCAAATGCAGTTATTTCAGAGACTTCACCTTTAACGACGACCTTGCATTTTCCACATTTCCCCTTGCCGCAAGGCGCATAAATCTTAATTCCTGCTTTTTTGGCAGCCTTTAAAACAGAGGTTGCCTTCTTTACTTTTACGGGTGTAATAAAATTGACTTTTGGCATATGGTTTCCCCTTATAGTGAATGTGTGATACCTAGATTAAATTTTGAATTGGCTGTTATTATACATACCCTTTTATAGATACTTTATACACAGGCTTTTTATACTTGTAAGTATACTTGTAAAACAGGCTTCATGATGATATGGTTAAATTATACAACCCTAAAGGAGCGATAGCATGGTTAATCAAGAGATTCATAATTTAGAAAACGAAAAAGCAACGATTACAAAGTATGAAGACATGGTTTACGCACCTATAGATATGGATATATGGGCATCTTCTTTCTACGAAGTATTAGAGTCATTTAAGCTTGCAACTTTAGTCGAAGAGAAGCTTTCAATGCTAGAACGTGCGAACGAAATGCGCAATACATTCGAGACGATGCGTGTATTGGCGAGCATTCAATATGATTTAAACACCGAAGACGAATATTGCCAAATGCAAAATGAATTATTTGATCGTCTTTCTCCAAGATATGAGGAAGCAACGGATTTGCTCTATAAAACGCTTCTAGAAGATAAACAATCTAATGAACTAGAAGAAAAACTCGGGTCTCATTTTTTCAACTTGATGCGCATGAAGAGAAGTACATTTACACCAGAAATCATGCCGCTCTTAGAAGAAGAA
>CALFXQ010000283.1 GCA_937958285.1 uncultured Fusibacter sp.
TATTTCGTAAAAAAACTTGAGGTATAATGCATGAAAGACTTACTGCGAAACGAAAAGACAAAGATGGTCTATAAAACACAGATGGCCGTTTATCTTATTATGCTCATTGCATCGAACTTAGCGCTTTTGGTCTCTCTTTGGGATCAAAGTAAACGCCTACACGCGGGGCTCATTTTAAATGGCATCTTTATATCCATTACACTCGGTACCTTTATTGTGTACCATCAAATTAAAAATGTCGCGGTAAAAAATGTTTTCTTTCTAATAGGCGCTTTGGCCATGTCCTTTGGCATTCTGCTTATTACCATCGATAAATCCGTACTTGGCCTTGTAATATTTTCGGGCCCTGTGCTGTTGATGATCTTCAACAATTTTAATAGACGCTACAATATAATTGGCGTGGTGAGCTTTTTAATCACCATTGCACTCTTTGCCTATAGAAGTCCAGTGGTGTCGGTGCAAATGGGCTTGGGCTTTTACGTGCTGTGCATGGGAGCAGTGCTCTCCATGGGTGTGGCAATGAAGTACAGCCATGACCTCTTCTGGCAATACGACGAGAAACTGAAGGAAAAAGTGAACCAAACAGAAGAGAAGAACTTGGCCTTATTGAGTAGCCTTGCTGAATTAGAGCAATCCGAAGAGACCATTAAAAGTCAGTATATGGAAATCTCTAATTTAAATGCAGCCAATCAACAAGTCATCGACCGCTTAAAGGCAATTGTCGATGCGGGGGACGACGGCATTATCGATATCGACTTAGAGCGTCAAGTGGTGCATATGACCGCAAAGGCGACGCATATTTTAGGTCAGAGTTTTAGTACCCCCCAACAGCTTAGCGCATTTTTTAATCAGTGCTTCGATCCTGGCGATGCCATCGCCTTTAACCATCTTTTAGAGGTACTGCAATTCCACAATCCAGAACAAAAGACCCAGACCACCAGAGAGCTGGCTTATCAGTATAATAACGAGGCTAAATTTCTGAAATTTAATGGTCTCACCTACAAAACGACCCAGCTTGACTACGATAACCATTTGCCTGGAAGACATATGGTGCTCGTTGTTAAAGATGTGACCTCCGAGTTCACAAAAGCCCAACATATTTATCAGATGGCTTACATGGACCCACTAACTGGGCTTTCCAATCGCACAGCCTTTATTGAGCGGGCGCACGAGGCCATTTCACTGCAAGGTGTGGATCAGATTGCCATTATGGTCTTCGATATCGATAATTTTAAGTATATCAACGACAGCTTTGGCTTTGCCCTCGGCGACCAACTGCTTCGTCAGGTGGGCACACCTTTAAAGGATTGCCTTTCGAAGGAGCACGTTTGCCCTGCAAATCTACTGTCAGTTGCTCGGTTCGACGGCGATGCCTTTGGCCTGATGTGGTCAGGCGAAGACTTCGATAACCTTTCTAAGCAGTTTTATCAGTGGATTGTAGAGAACCTAAGCGCTCAGACCCTCGAACAAACCCATATCCACCTTACCTTTAGCGCAGGGGTTGCAGAAAGCCCAGATCCTAACTTTGCCCTTACTGCTGCAGAAATTGCCATGTACAAAACCAAAGAGCGGGGGCGTGCTACTTTTTCTAAGTTCGATCCTGGCTATTTGCAAGAGGTTCAGCGCCATCACCAATTGACCACCGCCCTCGAAGAGGCCTTAGAAATTGCCACCCGCGCACCAGAAGAGCGAAGAGGCCAGCAACTTTCCCTCTATTATCAACCCATTTACCATATACAAAGCGGCAACTTGGCCAGCTACGAAGCCCTTGCGCGTTGGCACCATCCAACCCTCGGCGCTATCCCTCCAGATGAATTTATCGCCGTTGCCGAAAAGTCTGGCCAGATTCTCACCCTTGGCCAATGGGTGCAGCGTGAAGCCATGCGCTTCGCCAAATCTAGCGGACATCGTGTGTGCATCAACGTGTCACCTATGCAGCTGTTACAAACCGATGATTTTGCCGGCCAACTCATCAAGGCCCTAGACGATCACCAGATTCCCAGAGATTCTTTTGGCATCGAAGTGACCGAGAGCGTTCTTGTACAAGACCGCCTGCGGGCCAACGAGCAGCTAATCACCCTAAAAGAGGCGGGCATTGCTGTTGCACTCGACGACTTTGGCAGTGGCTATAGCTCGCTGAGCTACCTAATCGACCTTCCCATTAGCACCCTTAAAATCGACAAAGCCTTTATTCGACCAATATGCCAACCCGATCAACTTGAAGCCAACATTGTAGGCACCATTTTACAGCTGGCAACCCAACTTGGACTTTCAACGGTTGCCGAAGGTGTTGAGCGCGAAGATCAACTCAATATTCTAACCCAACTTGGTTGTACCTTAGTACAAGGCTACTTGTTCAGTCGTCCTATACCCGAGTCACAAGTCCCACCTAAGGTATAGCCTGTCCCAAGTTAAGCCTGTCCCAAGGTATACCTTGACCCAAGATTTAGTCCTTTAACTTGCCCGCTAAGTAACACAAACTTATGAGAAGGGGATTGCCTCTATGCAAATCATAAAAAAGCAGGATCAGGCCTTAAGCACATGGGCTGGTGGCACCACCACGCAATTGGCGATTGGTCCCACAAACGCAGATTACAGTACGCGCAGCTTCGGCTGGCGTATAAGCACTGCCACTGTGAATCTGCCCGAATCGCCATTCACCATACTCCCAAACGTGCATCGCCACCTGATGGTGCTGTCGGGCACCCTTACTTTAGACGTAGAAAACCCGCATCTCACCACTTCCGAACATCCGAAGCTGAGTGAACTAATACTGTCGCAACAAGTCGAATTGACGCCCTTCGATATTTGCCAATTCGATGGCGGCCTATCCATTATCGGAAAGAGCACAGAACCGGTTGTCGATTTTAATCTTATGACTAAGCCACCATTTTACGGCGACCTGGCAACCCAAATCGTCGAGGAATCATTGACCCTCGCAAATATTGGCGATATTTTAGGACTCTATGTTTGGACGGGCCAACTCACAGACCCTCCCATGGCATGCGGTGACTTTTTAATCACAGAAGATGCTGCCATTCACCTCGTTGGAAATGCCCGGGTGATTATTGCCTACATCTCAGAAGGTCAAACGCAATAACACACTCACAATAACACACTCACAATAACACACTGACAATAACGCACTCACAAACACATGCTCAATTTCTATTCGAGTGTGTTTTTTTTTGTTGAAAATCTGGAAAGTGTTGTATGTATTATTTCAAAATGGTAATATTATAGTGGATAAATTTATTGTAAATATCCCAATTTTATGGAGGTAAACCAATGTCAAGACCTATTCTGAGCATTGAACCTCGCCAAAACACTCTTATTGTTCGCTTCTTTTACACCAGAGATTTGCATATCGCCATAAAGGCCATTGGCGGAGGTCATTGGGAGCCCGATCTAAGGGCCTGGATCTTCCCATACGAAAAGTCCGAGGCCTTACAAGCGCTAAATGCAAAGCTCACTCTCGACCACCTCGTGCGAGTAAATCAACAAAAGAAGGAAATTCAGCAGCAAAAAGATCAACTTGTGCAGACTTCGAGTCTACATGTGGCCTCAAAGCCTTCAAAACCGGCAGAAGTGAGTGCAAATAAAGAATCTCACTTTAACATGGAATCGCGCATAAACTCTGAATCGCCCATTACCTCTGATTCGCGATCCAACAGCGACTGGGTTCTGGCTTTAGAGAATTATCTCAAATTAAAAGGATATAGCCCCAAAACCGTTAAGAGTTATCGCAATCACTTATCGCGCTTTCTCGAATACTCGCAAGGTCGCTACGACAAAGAGACCATCTACCGCTATCTACTAGAGCAGCTTGAGGTCAAGCTATGTAGCCATACCCATGCGAACCAGGCCATCAATGCCATTAAACAGCATCTTATTCAAAGAGGGCTCTTCAGTTTTGCAAGCGAAATCGAGCTGCCGCGACCTAAGCGTGAGCACAAGTTGCCAAAGGTGATGTCGAAGGAAGAAGTGCAGCAGGTGCTCGCTGTGACCGAGAATTTAAAGCACCGCACCGCTCTAATGGTCGCTTATTCTTGTGGTATGCGCGTTGGCGAGGTGTCGACTTTACGTATTAACGACATTGATTATAGTCGAAATCTGGTGCTTATTCGCCAGGGTAAGGGTCGTAAGGATCGTATTGCGCCGCTGTCAGCGCGGTTGATTAGCCAGCTTGAGCAGTATTTGGCGCGATATAGGCCGTTGACTTATGTGTTCGAGAACCCAGATGCTTCTGGTCCTATAAGCGACCGCACGCTTCAGGTTGTCTTTAACCGGGCTGTAGAGAAGGTTGGAATAGATAAGACGCTCTCGTTTCACAGCCTTCGCCATTCATTTGCAACGCATTTACTAGAATCCGGTGTAGATTTGCGCTACATTCAGGAACTGCTGGGACATAAAAATAGCAAGACTACCGAGATCTATACACATGTTTCAAATACTTCGCTTCAGCGTATTGTGAATCCGCTGGATCAACTTGACCTATAGGGGGTGCTTATAGTGCTTGGTGTAATTGCTATTGGTTCCATTGTTGTATGTGTGTCATTTTTTGCTGTGAGGGTTATAAGCGAGCGGCTAAAGCGCGTTGAATCAATTATGGGCCAGTTTTCGGGTTCTAATAGCGTTAGTTCTAGGGCGAGTAAGCAGGTTGACTAGCGCGTAATGCGCACGCTTGTTTGTATTTGCTACTGAACAAAAGGTTGAGGAGAACGAGTGATGATTAATGGAATTAACCATATTACATTCGCTGTATCTGATTTAGAAAAATCGATAGCGTTTTATGTAAGCTTATTGGGACTTAGGTTGGTTGGCAAATGGGATAAGGGGGCGTATTTATTAGCAGGTAACCAATGGGTTGCGCTCAATATTGACGATGCAGTACGAGTAGATACAAAACGTGATTATACTCATGTTTCTTTCAATGTTTTATCTACAGATTTTAGTGAAATTGTAGATAAGCTCAAAAGTGCAGGGGTAAAGTCATTCAAAGAAAATTCATCAGAGGGAGAATCCTTTTATTTTCTTGATCCAGACGGACACAAGTTAGAATTGCACTATAATTCTATTGAAGAGCGATTGAAGTGGGCTAGAGAAAATGATTGGTCAACCTTTGAATTTTGCTAGGGTAGTAATGATGCAATAAAGACTATCTTTTGGTGTTACATGAGTAAGTGTGATGGGTTGAGGCACCAGCAAACTATGTATAGACTGCTCCGCTGTGCTTCGACCCAGGCCATTTTACATGAGAAAGTTGGATATTTATTCTGCTCGTGCTCCCATAATGACGGCATTCCCAAAACACCATCTCCTTGCCCACTACCGTTGTGAGCATTCCCGAATTACGTAAGCATAAACGTTATATGAAAGAA
>CALFXQ010000284.1 GCA_937958285.1 uncultured Fusibacter sp.
CAACTACGTGATGAATGTCCCACCTATATTGATGCAAGAGAATAAGCAGTTTTGGCCGACGGGCAAACAAACCCTCTATGAAATTTCCAACTGGTTACCCGCTGAGTTGGGCGCAGATGAGCTTTCGCAAGGTCTTGTCGAACATGCTCTGACCATGGTTTTTCCAGATGTTAGACTCAAGAGATTTTTAGAAATACGCATGGCCGATGCGTTACCCTATCCCTACAACTTTGCGGTTTTAGAAATAATATGGGCAATTGCCTACACGCCTGAAATTTTACAGGCACTATATGCGTGGAGTTTGAATCTCTCACCCTGTGATATAGAGGCAATTCGTGAATCAGTAGTGCTTAAGGGTTTACAAAGCCCTTTGAATGGACTAACGATATTTGCCTTCCTAGACCATTATATTGAGCGCATTCTATTGATACACCCATCTTTAAAGCATTTGAGCGCTTATCACGCGCGCATCAAGACCATGCCCTTCGGCTACAGTCATTATTTAAAACAACTTACAGATTGCGCCTATTTAGATGAAGTGGAGGTCAAGGCATGACAAGAGAACAAATGGAACAAAAGTTTTTAGAGATGGCGATGGAAGATTCTGAACGATATGCTAAAGACTTGCGGCAATTGACCAAGAAAGTGGCCAAGTCGAAGGCAATCTATAAAGGAAAACCAATTCCATTTTTATATATGCCAAGATTCTTTGATCGAGCAGATTTAGACACCTTTCACCAAGCCGTGTCGCACATGATGGCAATCTGTCAAAAAATGATTAGACTCTATAAATCGGTGCCAGATATTCGCGCTTATTACGATTTCGATGCACGCCTAGAGGCGCTAATCCTCAAGGAAAGTCCATACGCATGTAGCGTGCCAATGGCGCGATTCGATATTTTTTATTATGGTCCTGGTGATTTTAGATTTTGCGAACTGAATACAGATGGCACCTCTGCCATGAATGAAGATCGGGAGTTGGCTAGAATTTTTAGCGATGGCATGTTAGTCGAGAAAATAGGCGATGCGGTCAATCTCAATTCCTTTGAGTTGTTCGATACTTGGGTTTCAGAAGTGATAAACATCTATCGCGAGGCCAGAGGCACATCGAAGCAACCCACAATTGCCATTGTAGACCTCTTCGAAAAGGCCAGTGCCATTGAGTTTGAGGTATTTAAGGAGCGCTTCGAAGCGCTGGGTTATCCGTGTTTAATTGCCGATGCCAGAGCCTTAAGCTATGATAATGGCCTATATTTTGAAGGTAAGCGCATCGACATTGTGTATCGTAGACTTGTCACTAAAGATATGATGGAACGCATCGATGAGGTTTCTGCCCTTGAGAAAGCATGTCTCGATGACACTACGCTTATAATTGGAAATATTCAATCACAAATCGTTCATACTAAGCAGTTCTTTAAGTTGTTGCACGATGACTTAGTAAGACAGTATTTTAACATCGAAGAATTAGCATTTATAGATAAGCATGTGCCACTTACAGAGTCCATTAGTTTTGCAAAATACAAAATAGACCAACTTGTTTCCGAAAAGGATCAGTGGATCATAAAACCTCTAGATTTTTATGCGTCCATTGGCGTTTATGCGGGCAGAGATTATGAACCAGATGGGTGGCGCAAGTTGCTCCTCGACCATATAGATAAGCCCTATCTGCTGCAACAGTTTTGCATTCCACCTGAGTTTAAAAACATCGACCTAATAGATGACGCCCTCTCAGTGGGCATGTACAAACATATTACAGGCTTGTTTGTCTACAACGGCAAGTTCTATGGGGTCTACTCTAGGGCAGGCAGAAGTAATATAATTTCTGGCCTGCACGACGTCTTTACCCTACCTAGTCTGTTCATTCAAAACACATAAATTTCAAGCTCCTGGGAATATATTTTTCTGGGGGTTTCTTTTTTTTTAGGGTAATATATATCTGTGATGTCTAAGAGAGGAGTCGCAGATGATTGATGTAATCAAACTCGTTATATCAGAAGCTCAGCATCAAATTCAACTCAATGAAGCTAAAGGCGAAGTTATTGACCCTACATGGCTTGAAAGACTTAAAAGTCCAGAATTCTTTAAGGGTCTAGCGGCGTGCATTCATAATAAACACTTTTCTTCAAAGGCTCTGATGGCAGAATTTGTCAGCGACATCGAGGTCGATGCCTATGTAAATGCCGTGTATCAACATCTTTTATGGCGTCATTTTCCAAAAGTGGGCATCTACGAAGAAATACCTGGCATTGCGCCAATCTGCTCGGTGTTTCTCCCAACATTTAGAGCCTTTCACAAATTGGGTTTAAAATTAAATCAAGATGCCTTTTTATCTAAGTATCCCTTCCAACTCTTAAGTGAGGAAGAGATTAAACAATTAGAAGATCCCAGCGAGTATCGTTTAGTACAAGAAGCCTTTAACAAAGATTACATCTACGAGATGATGGTGCTCAATCACGATACTAAAGGTTATTCAACGGTGGATCATATTTCTGGGGTTCACTATTTGGCGATGTTTATTGCCAGGCAGATTGCCGCAAAGGGCATAGCGATCGATCTTGGCTGGGTGTCTGGTGCAGCGGCACTTCACGATATAGGCAAGTTCGGATGTTTGCCCGACGAAGTTAAAAAAGTTGCATACTATCATTACTACTATAGCGATCTTTGGTTTAGAGATAGAGATGTGACGTATATCAGACAGATTGCGGTGAATCATTCGACTTGGGACCTAGAGCTGGCTAACCTGCCTATTGAGTCGCTTGTGTTGATTTATGCAGATTTTAGAGTAAAGGGTCACGATGACCCCAATTGGCCATATCCGATGAAGTTCTTTGACTTGGCAGAGTCCTTTCACGTGATTCTCGACAAGTTAGATAATGTGGATGCAGAGAAGGAAAAGCGCTACCGAAAAGTATACGACAAACTTCAAGATTTCGAAGGGTATCTGCTTGCAAATCAGATAAGGACGACATGGGAAGTACAGCCCAAAGCCGAAGAAACGCCAATTTTGAACTTAGATTTATCACTGCTCAGCGAAGCGCAAATTATAAATCGACTAAGGGTTAAGGCAGTTGCCTATAATGTAAGAGCGATGCATACTTTTAGAAATGAATCTTCATTAAAGGAATTTTTGTACTTAACTAAAAATCTCGAAGACGCACATGTGCTCAGAAGACATGTTCATCTTCTTTCTCAATTTTCAAGATACTTAACGGATACTCAAAAAATCACAATTCTAGATTTTCTATTCGATTTGTTCTTAAATGCTGAAGAAGATTTAAGAAAGCAAGCCGCAGAAACCTTTGGTTCGTTGATTTCTCACTTCGATGCGCCTTATAGTAAATACCTGCCACCAAGTGCGCCCAGTGATATTTTTAAGAACTCAAAGTCAAATGCGTTGAGACGCTTCTGTCAACAGTTTATTACCTTCGAAGATCGTACAGATTTAAAGGTGAGGCGAATTGGTTTGGCATTAGTTACAGTCTTTAAAATTGTACTCAGTAGAACAAAGCAGATTGATAGTTCGCTACACCTGCTAGTTTCACTTATATGCATGGAAGATAGCCCGGATGTAAAGGTGTTTATTAAAGTTTTGTCATCGGTGGTGCCCACTGCATTTTCTCAAGAACAGGTCAATCAGTTGTTGCCCGTATTAGTGTCGAACCTTAAGTCTAGGGCACCTTCCAATGAAGAGGTGCGCATTGATGCACTACTAGGCCTAAAGCAATTGGCTAAGGCACATGCAGAAGATGTAAATAAGGCAATCTTCGATGCAGAATTAGAACCTCTCGATACGTATAATGAGTTGATTAAAAGACGCATCGATACACGGGAGATGCTCTTAGAGGTTTACTTAGAAAACAGTCACTTATCCACACCAGATGAAGTGAAGAGAAGGAATATAGCAGGTATCTTGCATTATGTCGTTAAAAGGCATCCAGAAGAGGCTTTTGGTGCTGTGATTCATTGCTGTAATCTAC
>CALFXQ010000285.1 GCA_937958285.1 uncultured Fusibacter sp.
GATAAAGCTGGCAGTAACAGCAGGCATAACTGATGGCAAATCTGTGGCTATAGAAACAGGGGTCACTCAGGGCATGACGGTCTATTACACAAAAGAGACCAATGAGGACTCTGAAGGTGGAGGCTTTGCGCCGCCTATGGCAGGTAGATAATCAGCGCTTAGGCGCATGAAAGTGGAGGCAACAAAATGGAGGCAAAAAAAATGGAACAAAGCATATTGTCAATGAAGGGGATTGATAAAACATACCAAATGGGTGAAGAGGCGCAGCGGGTGCTAAAGCACGTAGATTTAGAAGTAGCTTCTGGTGAGTTTATAGCTATTTTAGGGCCTTCGGGCTCTGGGAAATCCACACTGATGAACCTTATCGGCTGCTTGGATACCCCTACCGAAGGCTCGTATCAACTCAATGGTGCGCTGATAGAAACCCTTGACGAATCAGAAATGGCTGCAATCCGAAACCGTGAAATTGGCTTTGTGTTTCAGCAATTTCAGCTTCTACCAAGACTGAGTGCCTTAGAAAACGTGGAACTGCCACTGATATATTCTGGGTTGCCCGAAAAAGAGCGCCGTACCTTGGCCACTGAAATGCTGACTAAGGTAGGCCTTCAAGATAAGCTTAAAAACCGACCAAATCAGCTCTCTGGCGGCCAACAGCAGCGTGTCGCCATAGCTCGCGCCCTCGTCACCCAGCCGACCATTATACTGGCAGACGAGCCAACGGGTGCATTAGATCAAAAAACGGGCCATCAGATTATGGAACTCTTTGAGGATTTACACGCAGAGGGAAAGACGATTGTGATGATTACCCACGACGAAAACATTGCAAAGCACAGCAGTCGCGTGGTTCGTATTTTAGATGGTGTGCTCATAGACCAAAATGAGCAGATGGGACGGTGAACACATGTTTTTAGAAAGCATAAAAATGTCTTGGAAGAATATTGTCAATAACAAGATGCGGTCCTTTCTAACGGTTTTAGGCGTTTTAATCGGCGTTGCAGCCATTATTGCCTTAATCTCCATTGTTCAAGGCGTCACTGAAAACATTACAACCCAGGTTATGGATATGGGGGCAAACAAAGTGACGATTCAGGCGATGGGTACCCCCTTAAAAGAAGGTTTGACCCTCAACGATATGGAGCGCATAGAAGCCGTCGAAAATATTAAGGGCGTTGCGCCGACCATTACGGGCATGAGCGCGATTTCTGCAAATGGGGTTGTGGTTGAAGATGTTATCGTTTATGGTAAAAATGAGGTTCACTTTTCGAATTCTGACGATTTACTGAAGAGCGGACGGTCGATAAACAGTCTCGATGTGACCGGAAAAACCAAGGTGGCACTCATTGGGAGCAACTTATCTAAGACGCTCTTTGAAAATGAAACGCCCATTGGCAAAGAAATTACAGTAAATGGGGCGACAGTCACTGTAATTGGGATTTTAGAGGCTTCAAGTGGCTTTGCGGCTGGCAGCACTGACGATGGCCTCGTGATGCCCTACACCACGGTGATGCGCACCATGGGTACTGGATATATTAAAAGTTTGGATGTCTATTTAAGAGATGAAGGCCTATCCGATCAAACGACCTCTGAGATTGAAGGGATTTTAAATACGGCGTTCAACAACAATTCAGATGGGTATAAAGTGACAAATATGCAAAACATCTTAGATACCGTAGAAGAGATGACGGGAACCATGTCGATGATGTTGACAGGGATTGCGGGTATTTCATTAATAGTGGGTGGCATCGGCATAATGAATATGATGCTCGTGACTGTAACTGAGCGAACTTCTGAGATTGGCCTAAGAAAAGCGCTAGGTGCAGAGCCAAAGACCATTCAGTGGCAGTTTATATTAGAAGCGCTGTTTTTAGCGATGTTTGGTGGTGTACTGGGCCTTGTGCTAGGTGTGCTATTAGCTGTTGTCGCTGCACAGGTGATGGGTATTCCGCTTATTCTCACAGGCAGCTCTGTACTGTTGGCCATTGGATTTTCGGCAATCATCGGATTGGTATTTGGCTATGCACCGGCAAAAAAGGCAAGTCAACTGAATCCAATAGACGCATTGAGAAGCGCATAGGGAGTCGATATGTTTAAAATACTAGTTTGTGAAGATGAAAAAAACATCAGAAAACTGATGTGTGAATACCTAACTTCTGAGCACTACGAAGCTATAGAAAGTAAAAATGGCGAAGAGGCACTCCACATACTAGACAAAATGCATATCGATCTTTTAATAACAGATGTGATGATGCCACAAATGGACGGTTACACCCTCTCTGAAGCCTTAAGAGCATCTGGCAACAAGTTGCCCATTTTAATGGTCACCGCCAAAGAATCCATACGCGACAAACGGACAGGGTTTAACATTGGCATTGACGATTATATGGTCAAGCCAATAGATATGGAAGAGATGTTGATGCGCGTCAGTGCACTTTTAAGAAGGGCACAGTCCTCTAGTCAAAAGCAACTTGTTGTGGGCAAGACGCGCCTCAATTATGAGAATTTTACTGTGACAACCGAAGACGAAGTGATCACGGTGCCAAAAAAGGAGTTTATGCTCCTGTATATGCTGCTTTCGCGTGAAAATCGGATTATGACCCGCCAACAAATAATGGATGAAATATGGGGCTACGATTCAGAAAGCGAAGAGCAAACGGTAAATGTGCACATTAGGCGCTTGCGCGAACGCTTTGAGCAAAACGCAGATTTTGAGATTGTCACGGTTAAGGGACTTGGATACAAGGCGGTCAAGTTATGAAAAAGCTGCTCTCCTCGCTATTTACAAAGTATATGCTGACATTCATAGGCATTATGTTTTTATCGAATGTGGTGGCTACAGGTCTTATGTTTTTGTACTATGGCATCGATGCGCGATTTGTTAGATTGATGGCAATAAGTCGTACAACGCCTCAAATGGCTCAATTTGCCCTATCTATGGGCCTTACCACCTTTGTCTTTAGCGGTATGTGCATCTCCATTGCAGTTCGGTTTTTAGTCAAGCCGATCAAGAAACTCTCCCTGGCCTCTAAAGCCGTGGCTCAAGGGGATTTCGAAATATATGTGGACGTCAAAGGCAACGATGAAGTGGCTGACCTGGCAAAAAACTTCAATAAAATGACTCAAGCCCTTTCTAGAAATGAGCTGCTACACAAGGATTTTGTGTCGAATGTGTCCCATGAATTCAAGACACCGCTCACTTCTATACGGGGCTATACGAAGCTCTTAAAAAAATCGGGACTTTCAGAAGAAAAAAAGACGGAATACCTAGATATTATTATTTCTGAGACGGAGCGACTTGCCACCATGTCTTCTAGTTTGCTCAAGCTTTCAGAGCTGGAGAATGACCTTGTGCCGCTACACTGCCAGGCCTACAATTTAGACGAGCAAATTCGCGATGTTTTTATTTTGCTACAGCCCGACTGGGAGGCGGCAAAGCTCAATGTGGTGCTAGAGCTCGAAGAAGTGTCTTTCTGGGGGGATCAGGCGCTGTTGTACCAGGTATGGGTCAATCTCGTGGGCAATGCCATTAAGTATTCTAAGGTGGGCGGCCAATTAAAGGTGTGTCTTCAGGGTGGAGGTCAAATTACCGTGGCGATTTCTGATGAAGGTGAGGGGATGACGGCCGAGGTGCAAGGGCGAATTTTTGAGCGTTTTTACAAGGCAGATGCGTCGCGCCATAGTCAGGGCACTGGACTTGGCCTTGCCATTAGCAAGCGCATTATTGTTCTTCACGGGGGCAAAGTAGAAGTGACCAGTGAAGTAGGTGTGGGCTCGACATTTTATGTATCCCTCCCTAGACTTCAGTGCAACAAGTGAAAGCGTAAACCCAATTGATCGCACAAACCCTCTAGAAGCTGCCGGGTGTGCAGTGCACAGAGGGCATCTCGATAAGATTCGACACTAGTAGTTAATTGCATGGAGAGCTGCTGTTGCAATTGCTCAAAGTTTTGTTGCCCTTTAGTGGAGAGTTGGTCCTTGGAAATTGCAATGCTTTGAATAGCCCTTTCAACCTTCAAATACAGCGGACTTTCAGATGCTCTATTTGAAACATTCAATCTTGGCCTTTGATTTGCGGGTTGAATGATCGTGTTAACTTTATAGTTTTCCATGACTTTCTTGGTGGCAAAATCTGTGAAGGCGCGCTTCAACAGGGTTTCTATGTCAGTAATTGCGGTGCCGTCTTTTAAGAGGGCCACCACATATTGAAAATCCTCTGGTAGCGTGGCATCCTTATACGGGGCTAGAAGTCCTCTTGCAACTCGATAATGGGCATGTACTTCTCGACGCGCTTCGAGGTGCAATTTATGGTTGATCGTCGCCCATTCAGCGAGGGTGAGAGGCAAGCCAAATTCTAGGCGTCGCTCAAACTTAGCGCCGATTAACCCAAAGGCCCTCGCCTGTAGCAACTCTTTTTCCTCGTAAGGAACAGGGCCATTTAAAACCTCTTCTATGGCCTTACAGTGCGCCTCATAGGCACTAAGTGCCTTTTTTACCTTCGCTTCTGTCAAGTCCTTAAAGAAATACTTAATGCATTCACTTCCTAGGCCCAGCTGAATGTGGGCGCTTTTGTGCCCAATGATATACATGGTCTTTATGGGCCGACCACAGAGGCAGCGCATATCCCGAAGGGGATGCGCTTCAATCTTCATGAGTTCAAATAAGTCATGGGCTCCAATAGAAATAATCAAATCTTTAGACTTCTCGAAGTGCTCGATTAGGGCACTAATACTTTTTCTGGGAGCCGTTAATCCCATCTCCTGCCGCAAAAATGCGTTTTCTTCTTCAGTGAGCAAACGCTTGGATTCCATAGACATAGCCACGTCACCTCTAACTAGATTTAGATGTAATCATACTATCGAAAGGTTTAATGGAAATCAAGTCGACAACGCTGGTGTTTTATAGATAAGAAAAGGCACCCATCTCTTTGAGGGGTGCCTTTACAATTAATCTCTGTACTGGTCTAGCGTTCTAAGGTCAATTTTTTGAGTGGGATCAAACATGATGCGACCTTCTAAATCTAAGAAAATTGTTCTTGTGGTGGTAATAGCTTTTTTCATAATTGCCTCCTGTTATATGTGTATGTTAAAAGTGATTAGCTATCAATAAAACGTTTGAGCCAATCACATTGTCCCATACAAAAGTTAGAAACATATAAAAAAGAGATTAAATATACCCTAGGGTTGGAGAAAAAATATCGTTTTGGTTTTGTTTGATTAAAATGAAACCATTTCTTCTTCTGCAAGGTGCTATAATAACAACTATGAAGGAGGCTTTGTAATGACTATACCCGAAGAAAAGAACGAAAGACGTGTTAAAATTGTTGTATTAGATGGACAAACACTTAATCCTGGCGATTTGTCTTGGAAAGCATTAGAGGCTTATGGAGAAGTGCAAGTATATGAACGTACGCCTCAAAGTCTTATCAATGAACGCTTAAAAGACGTACAAATCGTCCTTACGAATAAAACCCCCATTACTGAGCAGGTTTTCTCTGAAAATCCAGGTATAAAAATGGTTGCTGTTTTGGCAACGGGTTACAATGTTGTGGATATAGAGGCTGCTAAACGTCGGGGCATTGCCGTTTGCAATGTACCCACTTATGGCACTGATGCTGTGGCGCAGTTTGTATTTGCGCTCTTGCTGGCGCTATCACATCGCGTCGAACTTCACAACCACTCTGTGAAGGCAGGGGAATGGACGAAACACACAGACTTCTGCTATTGGAAAACCCCAATGTTTGAGCTCGCTAATAAGACCATTGGGCTAGTGGGCTTTGGAAGAATTGGCCTAAAGACAGCAGAAATTGCTTTGGCTTTTGGCATGAAAGTGCTAGCATTCGATACAAACCCTAAAAACGATTTTGAATCGCATCCAACCCTTAAAAATGCCATGGATGTGGGATCGCTACAACGCGTCACCTTAGATCTGCTACTCGATCAGTCCGATGTGGTTTCGCTTCATGTGCCCTTATTTGAATCCACAAAACATATCATCAATAGCGAAAGCCTTTCCAAAATGAAGCGCGGCGCATACTTGATTAATACTTCGCGAGGACCGCTTATCGATGAAGTAGCCCTTTGCAGCGCCCTTCAGAATGGACATTTGGCGGGGGCTGCTCTCGATGTGGTTTCTGTGGAACCCATTGAGGCAACGAATCCACTGCTCGATGCACCAAATCTCATTTTAACACCACATATTGCATGGGCACCAATAGAGGCAAGAGCTCGCCTTATGGCCACTGTTGTTGACAATGTGGCCGCATTCCTCGCAGGCAAGCCAATCAATTGCGTCAATCTCTGAAAGGCTGCATCAGAAGTCAATTAAATCGTATCTGTTTTACATGAGCAGAAGATGACGCTTAATCACTCACCGTTAATGGGTATTCTATGTAACTCGAATTTACGGTGTCATATACGTAAACTGTGGCTTCTTTAAAGCGAAACAAGCCATCGTTTAGGCCAATAATCATCTTTTTGTCGCTTGCAAAAGTTTCCCAGGCGACAAGCCAACGATCCTTCTTATCCCAAATGCCATTTAAGCCAGGGAAGGCTTGGTCTAACAATGCTACACTTCGCGGATACAAATCCACTTTATCACCCACCAAGGCAACTAATTCAGCCTCTGGTTCTTGCAAATGGGTGCGCATTAAATCGGCAAGACCTTCGGCTTCATGGGACTTATAATAGGCTCTTCAAATAGAAATAGCGTGTTGCCCCCACCTCTAAAGGACCAATGACTAGGAAGTAAAAAATGACCATACCCAAGGTCCATTGCCAAGAGGTAAAGAGACTTAGCAGCCCATTATCTATGACTATCGCTGTGATCATACCCGCCAGCATCCCGTGGACCACATTGCCCTTCATGCTCTTGCGTGCTGTGCATTTTAAGGTTTTTATGAATTTGAACATGTTTACCAATCCAATTTTTTCTGGATCATTGTCAATAGAAGACATTCAACCCCCCAATCGTGAAGCATGTTTGCCAAAATAGATGTAACGCCTCTAAACCCATTTTACAACATTTCACATTGAAAGTACATTTTTTACAGAATTCTATTCGAAATACTATGTTAATTTTTGGATTATTTCGAACTATTTTAATTATTGCTAATTGCAATTCTAATTCTAATTCTAGTTCTTTTCACTAAGTCTGATACCGAGGCCTTTTGCGACGGCCAAAATTCTGGGCGTACAGAAGTGGCCTTGGCAAGGACCCATTCTCGCTCGGGTCCTTCTTTTTATTGCGTCTAAATCCAAAACTGGAATGTTTCGCGTGAGGGCATCTACAATCTCTGCTTCGGTGACTTGCTCACATCTACATATAATCTTACTATTGGGGTCGATACGATCAATTGCACCCTCGAAGGCATCGTCTTTTGGAACGATAATGGGTCTTCTATGAGGGTTATATGCAGGGTTTCTTTCGAGAGTTAGCCCTGACTTTACCAGGAGCTCTAAGACGTAATCTGCAATCGCCGGGGATGCGGTAAGCCCAGGTGATTCAATCCCTGCAACGAGAATAAAACCTTTAATGCAACTTTCTTCAATGATGAAGTCGTGGCGATTGCTGCTTGCCCTAAGCCCGGAAAAAGTGCGTATTTTCATCTTGAGGTTAAAGTCTGGGATTGAGCGTCGCGCCACAGTGGCGATATAATCTAATTGCTCAAGGTTTGTAAGGGTGTCTGCTTTATTGTCGACGAATTGGGCATTGGGGCCGAGCATCAGATTACCATGATAAGTTTTTGTAACGAGTATGCCTTTGCCTTTTTCTGTAGGGGTCTGAAAGATGACACCATTTGCAAGAGCGCCCTGATTTTTGTTGAGCAAGATGTACTCGCCCTTTTTGGGGTGGATGGTAAAGTCTGCGACCCCTAGCATTTGGGCGATGCGATCACTATAGACACCCGCAGCATTTACAACATACTTTGAAATATAACTTATATGATCTGTCGATACACGAAAAAGTCCGGATTCAAGGTGATTGATTCCAGTGACTTCGCTGTTGAGTTTTAAAAAAGCACCATTTTCTATGGCATTTTCAAATAGGGCAATGGTGAGTTCATAGGGTGAGGTGATCCCCGCAGAAGGGCAATATAATGCACAGGTGACCTGGGGATTCATATGAGGCTCAAGTCGAAAGATCTCATCTTTTGTTAGGATTTTTAAATCTTCTACGCCGTTTCGCTCCCCATTTTCTTTGAGCTTATGTAGGGCGACTAAATCGTCATCGTCAAAGCCAATGACCATGGAGCCACATCGCTTAAATCCAAAATGTAGCTCTGATTCGAGTTTGTCGAAGGCCATATTGCCGGTTCTCGAAAACCTTGCCTTTACAGAACCATTTGGGTCATCATAACCACCGTGGACGATACCGCTATTGGCCTTCGATGCGCCGCAGCTCACGTCGTTTTCTTTTTCTAGCACGAGCACTTTAACCTTGAACTGCGACAGCGCACGGGCGATACTACCGCCAATCACGCCTGCACCAATAATGATGACTTCATATTCGGCCATATCATATGCTGTATCATGAGTGTTATTATAAGCGCTAGTTTTTAGCATAGGAGCTCCTTAACTGTGAAAGTTTGACTTCATTA
>CALFXQ010000286.1 GCA_937958285.1 uncultured Fusibacter sp.
CAACTTTTGCTGACCTTGTTACACTACTTATGTGTTTTTTTGTTCTTCTATTCGCATTCTCTTCAATTGATGCGCAAAAATTCGAAGCGGTTATGCAATCCTTTCAAGGATCTGCTGGTGTATTGCAAAGTGGTGAGTCTTTATCCCCATCTGAAATGGTCTTCGACGGAGCCCCAGAGTCAAAAACAACTGCTGATTCTCAAACTCAAGTTGAAGTAAAAGAAGTTGCAGAATTAGCAGAGGCTATAGAAAAATTCAAAGAGCAAAGTGGCATCGATGTCGATATCCAGGTGACCGTCGAAGAACGGGGCTTAAAAATCACATTTCCAGACAAAGCTTTATTCGACTCTGGGAAGGCGATACTTAAACCAGCATCAATTAAAGTACTCGACTTTATGAGCCAGGTACTCGATCAACCAATTTTTAGAGATAGGTTGGTTCGAATAGAAGGACATACCGATAATGTGCCAATAAGTACTTTACAATTTCCATCAAATTGGGAGCTGTCTACAATTAGAGCAACAACCGTACTCAGATATTTTACAGAGTCTAAACGTATGGATCCAATACGTTTCATGGCATCTGGCTATGGGGAATATAGACCAATTGAGTCTAATGCTTCAGCTGAAGGCCGATCTCAGAATCGAAGAGTAGATATGATTGTATTGACAGAAGAAGAACAAGAGCAAGAACCTAAGTAGTTTATTAAATGCACTCGAGGTGAATGATGAAAAAGATACTATTGTTTGGTGGAATTGGCTTGGTCGTTGTAATTATTGGTGTTGTAATCGCAATTTTTATGCTTAATAGAGAAGAAAAGCCAAAAGAAATCATCTACTCAGAATTCCCCTTGGGTGAGCAATATACAAATATCGCAATAAAAGAGGGTGAAACGCCTTCTAGAAAGCCAGTGCTCAAATATAGCCCGGTGATTCAGTATACAGATGAAAAAATGGCAGAAGTATTCCCGACAAAACAAACGTTAATTCTAAATGAGTTTAGAAAGTACTTTATGTCAAGAAATTCTGAACAATTAAATCGTCTCGATAGAGTTCAAGAAGACTTAACAGAAATAGCTATTGAGATCATGGCATCAGACTCAGAAAAAATCACGAATGTATTTTTCCTCGAGTTTATCATACAATAGACAAAGTCTGCTTCAGTACATTTACTAATTTAGCGGGGAGGGTTGTCTTGTGTCTGATGTTATGTCGCAAAACGAGATAGACGATCTACTAAATGCCCTGAGTACCGGCGAGGTAGATGTCACAGAAATAGAAGAAGAAAAACGAGAGAAAAAAGTCAAGAAGTACGATTTTAGACGCCCAGATAAATTTGCCAAAGAGCAACTTCGAACTTTAGAAATTATACATGACAATCTTGCGCGTTTAATTAACAACTTTTTAAGTGGCTATTTACGCTCAGTAGTTGAAATTGATGTATTGTCGACTCAAAGTATGGTTTATTCTGAGTTTAGCAATTCCATTTCTAATCCTGCTATAATGGGAATCGTCAATTTTTCACCAATAGAGGGCCAAATTATTATTGATGTTTCAAATGACATCGCCTTTGCTATGGTTGAGCGTTTACTAGGTGGACAAGGAAAAAATCCTTTGCTCAAAGAAACACGCGCGTTAACTGAAATTGAAGAGGTTTTACTGAGAAACATATTGGTTAAATTTATTAATTTAATGAGAGAATCTTGGTCCACAATAATTGAGTTAAAGCCAAAGCTTGAGCAGATTGAAACGAATTCTCAGTTTGCGCAAATTGTTTCGCCGAGTGAATCCATAGCACTTATCACATTCAATTTTAAAATTGGCGATACTGAAGGTATGATAAACGTTGCAATTCCACACTATGTAATTGAACCTATTCTACCGAATTTATCATCCAAGTTATGGTTTTCTGGAAATATACGAAAAGAAAAGACCGTGGCAGAATCTCATGCACTAGCAACCGGCATTGAACGTTCTAGTATACCTTTAAAAGCTGTAATCGGAAATTCTATGTTAAGTGTCAGTGAGCTCCTTTCTATGGGTATAGGTGATGTAATTGTATTAAACACTAAAATTGACGATGATTTAGATATTTATGTGAAAGAAAAATTGAAGTACAAAGGGAAACCAGGTGTATTTAAAAATAAAATGGCGATTCGAGTCACTAGAGTTCACGAAGAGGAGGAAGCGTTAGATGGTTGATATGCTGTCGCAAGATGAAATTGACGCTTTATTAAGTGGGTCTAGTTCAAGTAAATCTGAAGACTCTGCTGATCTATCGCTCTTAACTGAAGACGAAAAAGATGCACTTGGAGAAGTAGGCAATATAAGCATGGGTACTGCTGCAACAACACTGTTTACTTTGCTAAGCCAGAAAGTTACAATCACAACCCCAAGAGTACGCGAGGTTACACTTCGCGAGCTAACTTCAGAAAATACAGAGCCCTGCGTTACCATTAATATCATGTATAAAGTTGGTATTGAGGGTATAAATCTATTGATTATAAATGAACGAGATGTTAAAATCATCACAGATTTAATGATGGGAGGCGATGGAACTAACCAAGCAGAAGTGTTGACTGATTTACATTTATCCGCAATTGGGGAAGCGATGAACCAAATGATTGGTTCTGCATCAACTTCACTATCTGAAATGATAGGTAAAAAAGTCGACATCTCTCCACCTGAAGCAATTTACGATGAACTTTCAAATCTTACAAAAGACCGAATCGGTTTAGATCCAGATGAAAAGGTTGCAATGATTTCCTTTAGGATGACAGTGGGCGATTTAATTGATTCCGAAATCATGCAGCTGATGCCAATAAATGTTGCAAAACAATTGGTGTCTAGCTTAATGTCAGGGCATGATTCATCTGCACCAGTGGTCTCTGCTTCTTCAGCAAAAGCGCCTTCAAGTAGTGCTTCGGAACCAATGGCCGCACAACAATCGCCGAATTTTTCCAATGGCGATGCTTATTCACAGCAACCATATCCACATCAGCCATATCCGCAACAACCTTATCCACAACAACCTTATCCACAACAAAACTACGCACCACCTCAGGGTGGGTACCCTAGTCAAAATTATCCACCACAAAGTTATGATGGTTTTCAGAGACCAGTTGTGGATGCTCGCAATGTACAATTTGAAAGTTTTGATAGTTCTAATAGTTTTGGTGGTATACATAGCGATATAAGTCTTATTCGAGATGTACCACTAGAAATCACCGTGGAATTGGGTAGAACAACAAAAAAAATCAGCGAAATACTTGAATTCGCTGCGGGGAGTGTTATTGAACTTGATCGATTGGTGGGTGAATCTTTAAACATATTTGCCAACGGTAAAATAATTGCCAAAGGCGAAGTTGTTGTAGTAGATGAAAATTACGGTGTACGAATCACCGAAATAGTTGTAGCTCAAAGTCGATTCAATTCCAATTAATTTAAGGAGGAAGCATAATGGCAAATCGCATTCTTATCGTAGATGATGCTGCTTTCATGCGCATGATGATTAAGGACGTTTTAACAAAGAATGGGTATGAAGTGACCGGCGAAGCTGAAAATGGTCAAAAGGCAATTGAAAAATACAAAGAGCTTTCACCAGACTTGGTAATTATGGACATTACAATGCCTGAAGTCGATGGTATCCAGGCGGTTAAAGAGATTAAGAAGTTTGATCCAAATGCGAAAATTGTAATGTGTTCAGCAATGGGACAACAAGCTATGGTTATTGAGTCGATCCAAGCAGGTGCAAGAGATTTTATTGTTAAGCCCTTTCAAGCGGATCGTGTTATAGAAGCTGTAAAAAAAGTAATCGGTTAAGTAGGCGTACTCGGATGGGTTATGTCACCTATGTGTTGACGGTACTATTCGTTATTGGCCTTGCTTACTTTACTACACAATACATCTCTCTGAACTATAAAAAAGGACAGAGTAAAAGACGAATAAAAATAATTGAAAAAGTCAATTTGGCCGCAGATAAACATTTGTGGCTTATTGAACTTGGAGATAAATTTTACTTTATGTATAGTGATCGAAAGGGCATGACGCAAATTGACGCTTTAGATACCTTACCTGAAATTGAAGGTATAAATGATCAAATGACGAACATGTCATTTCAAGCTTTTTTGCAAAAAAAAGTCCAACGAGGTCAAACAAAAAATGATTAATAAGTTTAGACGGTTCATATTGATAGCTTGCACTATTGGATTATTTGTTATGGGAATCTCATTTGCTGATACAGGTCAACTTTTACCAGAAATTTCACTTCAAGTTGGTGGTGAGCAAGGCGGTCTAACATCTACAGTACAAGTTATCCTCTTATTAACGGTGTTGTCACTTGCGCCGTCTATCATAATATTGATGACTTGTTTTACACGTATTATCATTGTTCTATCATTTCTTCGCAAAGCACTATCGCTTCAATCAACCCCACCGAATCAAGTGTTGGTGGGTTTGGCTTTGTTTTTGACACTCTTTGTGATGAATCCTATTTTCACAGAAATATATACAGAGGCTTATCAACCTTTGTCCGATGGAGAGATAAACCAAACTGTGGCGTTTGACAGGGCTATGAAACCACTGCGGGAATTTATGTTCAAGCAAGTGAGAACAGAAGATCTAGCACTATTTGTTCAAATTAGTGGTGCTGAGCCTGTAAATGCCATTGAGGAGGTAACGAATCAAGCACTCATCCCAGCTTTCATTATCAGTGAGTTGAAAACGAGTTTTATTATGGGTTTTCTTTTATTTATTCCCTTTATCGTCATAGATTTAGTTGTCGCATCCACTCTCATGTCATTAGGGATGATGATGTTGCCACCAGTAATGATTTCATTGCCCTTTAAACTGCTTTTGTTTATTTTGGTTGATGGGTGGAATTTACTTATCAAGTATATTGTAGCAGGTATATCAGTATGAACGAGGCCATGGTACTAGATTTATTTAGAGATGCAATTTTCATTACATTGTTAATCTCAGCACCAATGCTAGTTGTTGCTTTAGTTGTGGGATTATTAATAGCAATTTTTCAAGCTACAACGCAAATACAAGAACAAACACTGGCATTTGTCCCTAAGTTATTTCTAATTCTATTGACTATGCTCTTGTTAGGACCTTGGCTTTTAAACACTTTGGTGGATTATACACTGAGAGTTTTT
>CALFXQ010000287.1 GCA_937958285.1 uncultured Fusibacter sp.
CTAAGCGATCTTTGGATAAGTAGGGTGGTACCGCGGAATTCTCCGTCCCTACAGCGCTTGTTGAGGTCATTTTTGTTTTTTGAGAATAAGGGTTTATTGTGATTTAACAATTGTTTCTACACGAATGGAGGAAGTACATGGAAAAAATGAGTTTGAATACGATTCGAGAAAAGTTTCTCAATTTTTTTGAAAGAAATGGTCATTTAGTACAACCGTCGTACCCCTTAGTGCCATTAACGGACAAGACCCTTCTTTTAATCAACGCGGGGATGGTGCCACTGAAAGACTATTTCACAGGTGTTCAAGTGCCTCCTAGTGTGCGCATGGCCACTTGTCAAAAGTGCATACGCACCAATGATATCGAAAACGTCGGGCACACATCGCGTCACGCATCATTTTTTGAGATGTTGGGCAATTTTTCTTTTGGCGATTATTTTAAGGAAGAATCTATCCGCCTTGGATGGGAGTTTATCACTAAAGATCTCGGAATAGCTAAAGATAAATTATGGGTAACTGTCTATCTCGAAGACGACGAAGCTTATAAGATTTGGCACGAACAAGAAAATGTGCCAGAGTCTCGTATTATACGACTGGGAAAAGCAGATAATTTTTGGGAAATAGGTACTGGCACTGGTCCCTGTGGTCCTTGCTCGGAGATTTATTTCGACCGCGGCGAAAAGTATAGTTGTGGTGATCCAAACTGCAAACCGGGATGTGATTGCGACCGCTTTGTAGAGTTTTGGAACCACGTGTTTACACAGTTTGAAAAGGATGCCCAGGGCAATTACAATCTTCTCGAAAAGAAAAACATCGACACGGGCATGGGCCTTGAGCGAGTGGCTTGTCTTATGCAAGATGTTGACTCTATCTTCGACATCGACACCATTAAGCATATTCGCGACAAGGTGACTGTGCTTTCAGGAAAGACCTACGGCATCAGTCCAACGCATGACGCTTCGATTCGCATTATAACCGATCACATTCGCGCAGTGACTTTCTTAGTCACCGATGGTGTTACGCCTAATAACGAAGGTCGCGGTTATGTGCTTAGACGCCTGCTTCGCCGCGCTGCAAGACATGGCAGATTATTGGGCATCGACGGGGCATTCCTTTATCGCCTTGTAGATACAGTGATTGAAGTTTCTGGCGATGCTTATCCTGAGCTGATTCAAAGACAAGACTACACTAAAAAAGTAATTGCCATCGAAGAAGATCGTTTTGAACAGACCATCGACCAAGGCTTGGCAATTCTAAATACCTATATTGCAGAACTCCTTCAAGAAAGCCAAACAACGCTAAAGGGCGATAAGGCCTTTAAACTTTACGACACCTATGGCTTTCCGCTAGATCTCACTTTGGAAATTCTCAAAGAGAAGCATATGCATGTGGACCAAAAGGCATTTGATGCTGAAATGGCCGCACAAAGAGAGCGTGCAAGAAGCTCTCGCGACGAAAGTTCGTTGGGTTGGGCCAAGGATATTGAAGGTCAGCTACAGGGCTATACCACTGAATTTCTAGGCTACGAACACCTTGAATCTGAAGCAGAGGTAGTTGCCATTTTGCGCGATGGTGAATTGGTACAGCGTCTAATTGTGGGCGAAGAGGCCATTGTACTCTTAAATCGCACGCCTTTCTATGGCGAAAGCGGTGGTCAAACTGGCGACACTGGGCTATTGCTATCGGATTCAGCACAACTCACAGTAATCGATACTCAAAAGGCCAAGTCAGGCGCATTCCTCCACACTGTAATCCTGCAGAGTGGCTCATTGGCTACAGGCGATCGGGTCACGGCGCGGGTCACATCTGCCCTAAGATTCGATATAGCGAGAAACCACACTGCTACCCATATTCTTCATAAAGCGCTAAAAGAAGTGCTTGGAGACCACGTAGAACAGGCAGGGTCACTTGTTGAGGCCGAGCGCCTAAGATTCGACTTTAATCACTTCCAACCCGTCAGCAAAGACGAAATCGCCAAAATCGAGGCGATTGTCAATGAAAAGGTCTTTTTGGGCCTTTCGGTATCTGTCGAGGAGATGGGCATAGAAGCTGCTAAAAACAAAGGGGCGATGGCACTCTTTGGAGAAAAGTACGGCGAAACGGTGCGCGTTGTCACCGTGGGCGATTATAGCATCGAACTCTGCGGCGGGACGCACCTTAAAAGTGCTGCGGAGATTGGACTCTTTAAGCTTATATCTGAGGGTGGTGTGGCAGCAGGTGTACGCCGAATTGAAGCCACAACGGGCAGAAATGTGTACCAGTATTTGCAAAAGGTCGAAGCACTTTTAGATGGGAGTGTTTCCGTGTTAAAAACCAAGCGCGAAGACCTGATAAACCGAGCAGAAGGTTTAGTAGAAGAAAATAAAGCGCTTCAGAAAGAAATTTCAAAGCTCAAGCAATCCCAGGCTAATGCGAGTCTAGAGGATTTGGCCAATAAGGTGGAAATGATCAAAGGCACGCGGGTGATTATCGGCGAGTTTGACGGTCAAGATGCCGAGGTACTTAGAAATCTTTGCGATAGCTTGGCAGAGCATGCTGAGGCCACTCTGGTGGTTATTGCCAATAAAGATGGCGAAAAAGTGAACTTTATTGCAAAAGCCAACGACAAAGCTGTTAGTAATGGCGCGCATTGTGGTAATATAGTTAAAGAACTTGCAAAGATTTGCGGCGGAGGCGGCGGTGGCAGACCGAATATGGCGCAAGCCGGTGGCAAAGATGCCAGCCAGTTAAAAGCTGCGCTTCAAACATTAAAAACGTTGATCTAAAGAAGAACTCTGAAAGAGGTGCACAATGTCAAAAACCGTTCGATTTACTGTTGAGAAAGACCGCTCATCAGAAATTAAAGAAATCCTAGAAGAAGTTTATCAGGCGCTAGAATCCAAGGGCTATAATCCTGTAAATCAAATGGTAGGCTACTTGATTTCTGGGGACCCAACATATATCACATCCCAGGGAAATGCCCGAACCATGATTCGCCGTGTCGAGCGAGATGAAATCCTCGAAGAACTGCTCAAGCAGTTTCTTTCCAAGGATTAAATATGGAACAGAGGAGGCTTGGCAACACGGGCCTATCCGTTTCTAGACTGTGCTTTGGGGGCCTAACTTTAGGGCCCCTGCAAGCCAATTTGAGTCCAGAACGGGCAGGTGCTCTGATTGACTATGCCTACAATTTTGGCATTAATTTTTTAGATACAGCAGATTTGTACGACAACTACCCTCAAATTGAGGCAGGGCTTCGGCGGGTTGGTCGTCACAATTTGGTGATTGCCTCTAAGTCGTACGCATACGACGTTAAGGGGGCTGTTGCCTCTGTCGATAAGGCGTTAATGGCATTAAAGCGAGATTATATAGACATTTGGTTGATGCACGAACAAGAAAGTACCCATACGGTTCGTGGTCACTTTGAAGCACTCGAGACCTATCATCGCCTTAAAGAGCAGGGTAAGTTAAGGGCAATTGGCCTTAGTACCCACTATGTTCAGGGGGTTGAGGCGGCCTTAAAATACCCCGAGATCGAAGTGATCCACCCTATTTTCAATATAAAGGGCATAGGGATTCAAGGTGGTTCAGTTCTTGATATGCAAAATGCCATAGAAGCCGCTTATTCCTCGGGCAAGGGCATCTACGGCATGAAGGTGCTCGGTGGCGGACACTTGCTCAAAGAAAAAAAGGCCGCTTTCGACTTTGCCCTATCTAAGCCTTTTTTTCACAGTATTGCCCTCGGTATGCAGAGTGAAGACGAAATACTTTACAATGTGCTGAAATTTAAGGGACAAGAGATTCCGGGCCAGCTAGAAGAAATGCTTTTTCACAAGCAAAAGCGCATTGTGATCGACCCCTGGTGCACGAGGTGTAGGGCGTGTGTTGAGGGCTGTCAGCACGGTGCGATGCAGTACATAGAGGCTGATGATAAAATGGTTGTCGATGCACAAAAGTGTGTGCTTTGCGGCTACTGTGCAAAGCGATGTCCAGATTTTTGCATTAAGATTATTTAAATAACAATATAGAAAAGAGGCCTTGCATGCGCTATATGGGGTTAGATATAGGAGATGCCACGATTGGCATTGCGCTGAGTGACCCTATGGGCATTATTGCTCAAGGTCACGAGAATTACCGGCGCGTAAGTGTAAAAGAAGACATTGCGCATCTTGTTGCCATTGTCATTGAGTATGAGGTGGGTTGCATTGTGGCGGGCCTGCCCCTCAATATGAATGGGTCACAAGGGCCACAAGCCGAAAAGGTGCTTCTGCTGACAAAACAGCTCGACAAAAAGTTGAGATTTACAGACAAATTGTCTACGCCAGTGCCTGTTGAAATGTGGGATGAACGCTTGTCTACCGTACAAGCTGAGCGCATGATGATCGACGCTGATTTAAGCAGAGCCAGAAGAAAGAAAATTATCGACAAAGTGGCTGCAATTGTTATATTGCAAAGCTTCTTAGACAGTAAGGGACACACATTAGAAGGGAGCTCAACATGAGTGAACAAGTAAAGCGCGTCACGTTATTCGACGAAGATGATCAGCCTTTAGAGTTAGTTGTAGTCGCAACACTTAAAATTAACGACACTGAATATGCCATTCTCTTCGATGAACAAGAGGATGAAGATTATATTTTTAGAATTGTGCAAGATGGCGAAAGCGAGCAGTTTGAGATTATCGAAAACGAAGAAGAGCTTCAAGAGGTCATCGACGCATATTATGAGTTGCAAGAAGAATAAAACCCCTTGCAAAACACAAAAGCCCATGATAATATAATCTTAATTAAGAATCATTTACAAATGAAATTGTGTATAGAGTGTGAGGTTGTCATGGCGATTAATTTTGATCAATTAAAAGAAACTTTAAAGAATAAAGGGTATAAGCTCACACCTCAGCGTAGAGCAATATTAGATGTGGTTATAGAAAAGCAGGGTGAGCATCTTAGTACAGAAGAAATCTACGACATCGTAAGACACGGTTGTCCAGATATCGGCCTTGCTACTGTGTATCGTACGCTTCAGCTTTTAAGCGATATGTCTGTGCTCAGCAAACTCAATCTCGACGACGGTTTAACCCGTTACGAACTCAATGTCGACGAAGATTGTCACCACCACCATCATTTAATTTGTACAGCATGTGGCAAAGTCTCTGAGGTTGTAGACGATTTACTCGACCCGCTCGAAGTACAGATTGAAAAGGATTACGGTTTTAAGGTCCAAGACCACAAATTGAAGTTTTTTGGCATTTGTAAGGATTGTCAATAGCATGCGATATGGACCTGGAGAAGTACCTCCAGGTTCTGTTATATTCTAGGAGAAAGAAATGAAATCAAGTTTAAAAGTAATACCACTGGGAGGCCTGCACGAAATAGGCAAAAATATGACTGCTTACCAATACAACAATGAGATTGTCATTGTGGACTGCGGTCTAAAATTCCCCGAAGAAGATATGTTGGGCATCGATGTCGTGATTCCGAACATCACCTATCTCATTGAGAACCGAGAGAAAATTAAAGGCCTTGTTATAACCCATGGCCACGAGGATCACATTGGCGCCATTCCCTATCTGCTTCGGGAGATTCAAACCCCCATATACGCCACTAAGCTCACTGCTGCTTTAATCGACCGCAAGCTTCAAGAGCACACCAAAATCAAAGCGCCAAAAATTGTGGTCATTAAACCCGATCAGAAGCTAAAGCTCGGTTCGTTCTTGTTGGACTTTATCCGCGTCAATCACTCCATTCCAGATGCGGTATCTATTTGCATCGAAACCCCAATTGGCAGAGTGATTCACACCGGAGACTTTAAAATCGACTATACACCCATCGACAACGAGGTCATTAACCTTCAAAAGTTTGCAGACCTTGGCAATAAAGGGGTTTTGGCATTGTTCGCTGATTCAACAAATGCTGAACGCAAGGGTTATTCTATGAGCGAATCACGCGTCGGAGAAACCTTCGAGAGCATCTTTAGACAAAATACCACAGGTAGAATTATCGTTGCGAGCTTTTCGTCGAATGTGCACCGGGTTCAGCAGATTATCAATGCTGCCCACAGCAACAATAGAAAGGTTGCATTTAGCGGTCGTTCTATGGCCAATGTCACCACTATTGCCACCGAAACGGGCCATTTGAGTATTCCAAACAATACAATCATCGATATTGAAGATCTGCACGGTTATCCAGATAACGAGATTTGTGTGATCACCACGGGTTCACAAGGTGAGCCAATGGCCGCTTTAACGCGCATGGCCAATAACGACCACTTCTCCCTTCGCATTAGAACTGGCGATACAGTGATCTTTTCTTCTTCGCCAATTCCAGGAAACGAAAAGTCCATCAATAAGGTCATCAACAAGTTATATGAGCTGGGCGCAAATGTGATTTATAACGCCCTTGCAGAAGTTCACGTGTCGGGCCATGCCTGCCAAGAAGAGCTTAAGCTTATACACGCCTTGGTTAAACCCAAGTACTTTGTTCCAGTGCACGGCGAGTTTTCACATTTGATGCAGCACTCCCAGCTCGCGCAAAATTTGGGCATGTCAAAAGATAAAATATTCATTATAGAAAATGGCACAATTCTAGAGTTCACTGAAGAGGGTGCCGGCGTAGTGGGTAAGATCGATGCCAAACCGACATTAATCGACGGTCTCGGCGTTGGCGATGTGGGCAATATTGTGCTAAGAGACCGCAAAATCTTATCTGAAGAGGGTCTTATTATGGTCGTCATGGCCATGAATAGCGCAGGTAAAATCGTGGCAGGTCCCGATTTAATTTCTAGGGGCTTTGTATATGTGCGCGAGTCAGAAACCTTCTTAAAGTCTGCAAAGGTCAAACTAGAAGTGGCCATTACACAATTGCAAGACAATGGTGTCAAAGACTGGACGACCATTAAAAATAAAGTGAAGAGCGAATTGAGCGAACATATTTATCAAGAGATGCGTCGCCGTCCAATGATTTTGCCGGTAATAATGGAAGTAAATGCATAGTAATGCTATTTTTTCACATGTTGATTGAGGTGAATGTATGCGTCGACTTTTAATGGGGCTCACCCTTGTGTTTATGTTGCTCGTCGTTGGGTGTGATGTGAAGCAATATCAAGGCCCTGTAGATTCAGAGCAAACCGAAGAGGTGCTTTTCACAGTGCCTGCGGGTGCGTCTACTAAGAAAATTGCCACCTTGTTGGCTGAGGCAAACTTAATACAAAACGACTGGTCTTTTGTACAAACGGTAAAATCAGAGGGCCTAGATGGCAAGTTAAAGGCAGGAGACTACAAGCTGTCAAAAGCCATGGATCAACTTCAAATTGCCAGTACTTTATCTTCGGGTAAGGCATTTGTAGAGACTTTCAAATTCACCATACCTGAGGGTTATGAGTTTCACATGATTGCAGATAAACTCGAGAAAGAGGGACTTATCGATCGGGCTACCTTTGAGCAGCTCGCTCAAGAGCATCCCTTTGACTATCGCTTTTTAGAGGGTGAGCGCACCTATCAACAGCGCCTCGAAGGGTTTTTATTTCCCGCGACTTACGAGCTAAAAGTAGGTGCCGATGAACTGACGATTTTAACGGCTATGCTCGATAAATTTGACCAGGTCTTTACCGACGACATGTATGCCCGTGCTGAGGCCCTTGGTCTCGATGTCAATCAGGTGGTCACATTGGCGAGTATTGTGGAGCGCGAAAGCAGGGTCGCCGAGGAGTTTCCCATTATCGCCAGCGTGTTTCACAATCGCCTTAAAGATGCACAAAAGCTCGAATCTTGCGCGACAATACAGTATTTATTAGGTGAGCGCAAAGAACGGTTGCTCTTTAAGGATCTAGAAATTGAGTCGCCTTATAACACTTATAAAAACGTGGGTTTACCACCTGCACCAATAGCCTCGCCCGGTGAACTGGCCTTGACCTCGACGCTCTACCCAGCAGATACAGCGTTTTTATACTTTGTTGTGAGCGGCGATGGCGATGGCAAGCATCAATTTAGCACCAACTACGAAGATCACCTTAAAGCAAAGGCCATAGCCGATAAAAAGCTGGGCAACTAGGAGCCATCATGGATTATATCAATCGACATGTGGGCACTTACATCGACAAACATATGTTGTATTTAGAACCTGCGCTCGAAGCAATTCGGGCGCATGGCCATGCCCATCGCATACCTATTATTACAAACGACGCAGCCGCTTTTTTGCGTACCCAGATTCAAATTCTAAATCCTAAAAGCATCCTCGAAATTGGTACAGCTATCGGTTTTTCTGGAAGCTTAATGCTCCTCAATAGCACCGCTCACCTCACTACCCTTGAGTTAGACGAAGTAAGTTTTCAAGTGGCGGCGAAACACTTTGAAGCGATTGGCCTAAAGCATCGGGTCACCCAGCACCTAGGTGATGCATCTGATGTGCTCGAAGTATTAAAAAACAGTGGTGCCCGCTATGATTTTATCTTTATCGATGCGGCA
>CALFXQ010000288.1 GCA_937958285.1 uncultured Fusibacter sp.
AGTCTGACTTTGAGAGGCAGGTTGTGTTGTCGGTTGTGCAAATACAACCCCATCGATAAAGCAACCCACTAATATTATTAAACAAGAAAGGAATGACGATATATAGATGTTTTTTGAAATCATTGTGAGCCTCCTAAATCCGGCAGCATGACTCGTAGTTCATCTAAAATCACTTCCGCTACCAATTGCTGTGATAAACCTGTGCCCTCAAAAATCAGACGCTTAACGACAAATGGATAATTGATCGAATCTGGTATAGCGGTTTCTAGAGTCTGCCATCCAGATGCTTCAAGTCCCATTGCAAAGGTCACCTGATACGTTTTTCCTAATGCATCGATTAATTCTGCGCCAACACGGTGTTTTAAAGCGCGCTCCGAATATGCATTAATCGCTAAGCTTTTGCCCACATCGGTAACCACAAGGGGTTGTTGATCAAACACCACATTGGCAGTGTTGATTTTTCTTGGTTCAACAAAGTTATACTGAACCTTAAGACCATAATTGCCGTCAGTACGCACCACAGAGCGCGATGCAGAACCAACTATATTTACATTGTCACCTGTAAAGAAGAAATCAAAATCTTCGAAAGAACTGACGATTTCATTGGGCACTTCAATGGGTATAAGTTCGGCAGGAATTTCTGGTAGATCTTCCGTTGACTCCTCAACAAGTGCATTATCATCTTCTGGTACTTCGGGGAGAACAAATGTTTCGTAGGGCAAGAACACATCTGTGACTGCACTGCGTTTTGATTTGTTTTCAAAATATGTTTGAAGATTTTCTGAAGCAAGGGCAATCTTAGGCATACCATGGAACTCAATCGCCATTATGCCTGTTAACAATCCGTCTAAATCGCTAGTGATATTCAGACTTTGGATAACCATTTGCTTAGGATACTTATATAGATTAAACATAAAGGATTCTATATCTGTGTAATAACCTTCAAATTGAATCAGTGCCGTTATGGTATTGACGTATGTCTCTGTTGTCTGTTGTGGTTCGACTACACTAGGCGTCGGCGTTGACGGAACTGATTCAGCAGATGTTGTCGATTCAACAGGGACTTGCGAAGTTGGTTCAACTGAACGATTGATACTCTCGGCCAATTGGTTTAAGAGCGCAGCTTCTTTAGTAAATGTAATGCCTTTAATCTCAAATTTTGTATCTCTAGAGAGCTCTTCTATCGTCATTACTAACGATTCCTGATACAATTCGCCGTAGTAGCGTTCGGATGCGCCCAATAACCGCACCTGCGATGCCTCTATATCCTTATCGAGTGAAGCTTCAATGCTAAACTTTTGAATGATTTCTGTGTGCTGTTGCATTAACATTGCCTTTTCATCTCTGAGGGCCTGAAGTGCTTTCATCTGTGGTTGATACAGCAGCCAATAATACAAAGCACCTATTGCAACAAGCCCAAGTAAAACAAGGAGTTGAAGGTCTTTTTTACTGATTTTCACTAGACACCTCCAACTTAAAGGCAGCGGTTATCGTAAACACGAAGTTGCCTTGCTCTTCTACTATACTCGGTACAAACACTTGAGAAAATCGATCGATATTCCTCAACTGATGTTGGAAAAGGGCGATTGACTCATAGCTGTCTGAGTAACCCGAAATTACGACATCAGTGGTGTTAATGTTTAAAGCATTCACATAGACATACTCGGGCACTTGTTGGTTAATTAAATCAAACAGACCCACTTGAAGTTGACCTTTAAAATTTAATAAACTTTCAAACACATTTAACTCTTTGGTAATCGCGTTTAATGCAAGATATGCCTGTTCTTTTTCTCTAATCGCCGCCATTTTTTTATTAACCTCTTCTGAGGTGATAAACGCGCGCTCAGCTTCAATATCTGCTGTCGTCAGTGCTTTGTCTGTCATATACCCTAGCTGAACATATGTAATCCCAATAATCATTATGCCGTACATACTAAACCACAATAAACGCGAATAATTCGTCTTTAAGGGTGGTTCAATATACGGTTCAAAAAAGTTGAAATCCGCCATTTTTCCTCCTATTATCGAATTAGCGCGCCAAAGGCATTTATAAATTTCAGTGAAGACTCTTGTGTATTTCTAATCTGCAGTGCACTATATTGACTCACGTCAAAGGCATAACACGGAATATCTAAGCGATCTTGAACGAACCGATTAAAGTCTTTATTCATTGCAGCACCACCATAAATGACGATTTGATCTATCTTAATGTCAAGACCTCTAGACAGATAGTACTTAAAAACTTTATCTACTTCTTCTAAGCAAAGGTACAAATAGTCAAATGTGTCGTGTATCGCCCTTATGCGTTGTTGGTTTTCGTCAGAAATATTGGATTCATCGAGTTGAATACCATCCTCATCTTGATAATGATGCATCTCCTTTAATGTCTTAAAGGCATCGTAGGCCTTTTTAAGAGAAATCATACTATCTTCGCTAAATTTCAACCTTTTGGACTCCACCTGTTCAATGGGTAGATTAAGCGTCTCAGCAATGAGCTGGTCGATCCCCGAAATCCCCATTCTCAAAATGCGATTAAACTTATTGACATTACCTTCCATTATATTAATATCAATTCGCTCGTAGCCAAAATCTATGAAAGCTGTGGTTTTTTGTGATTCCGAATCTGACGTGATGCTTTTTTGATTAGATTTTAGAAGTCCGACGAATTTTGCCAGTACATTCGTGTGCAAATCCATTGCCACCGGCACGAGGCCAGCGAGTTTCAAGGTGTCAAAATGCAACTTGACCATTTCTTTGGGCATTGCGCCAAGTAAGATATGAGTTAGTTCCCGCTCACCTTGAGTTTCCTCTTTAATTACCTTATATTGCAGCACATAGTTATTCACATCAATCGGAAGGTACTGGCTTACTTCGTAAGTGATTAAATCCATTCTGTCTGATTCATCGACCTTCGGTATGCTCATTTCTCGCTTGATCACTTCAGTGCTCTCAATGGTAACAACCACATTTTTTTCGCTAATTTTATGTTGCTTAAGCGTTGATTTGATGAGCTCCGCTAGTCTTGTGCTGTCATTTATCATCCCATTTTCGTAGATTCCAATGGGCAATGGCAATAATACAGAACTCGCAATTTTTAATTTCTCATTTTGATAAATTCCAACCACAAGTTTAATACTATGGGCGCCATAATCCATGGCCAGATAGGTCCTTGGTGTTCTTTTTTGTGGTTTGTTTCTTTCTTTAACCATGATGCCTCCCAAGTTAAACTAGTTTGTTGATTTTAAGATACCTTCACGATCGATGGCATATTCAAGGAGCGTTTCTCTGTCGATAACATTTTTTAGAAACAGGTGCTTAAGATTGTCATCGAAAGTTTGCATACCTGCTCGATGACCTGTTTGAATAAATGTATGCAGTTGATGTACTTTGTTCTCGCGAATTAAGTTGCGTACCGCTTGTGTCACTACAAGACTTTCAACAGAGGCAACGCGACCTTGCCCCATACGTCTTGGAACTAGTCTCTGTGCGAAAACAGCCATCAGAGAGTTTGCAAGTTGCACGCGCACTTGCTGCTGATGTTGGGCTGGGAAAACATCAATAATCCGCTCTATAGTTTGATAGGCATTTCTCGTATGCAATGTGGCAAGCACAAGGTGTCCAGTTTCGGCTGCAGTAACAGCCGTAGATATGGTTTCTAAGTCTCGCATCTCTCCAACTACAATAACATCTGGGTCCTGCCTTAGACCAGCCCGCAGTGCATCGGAGAAATTCATACAGTCTCGTCCAACTTCACGCTGGGTAACGATACTCTTCTTGCTGCGGTGAATATACTCGATAGGATCTTCTATGGTTAAAACATGGCAATTCTTCTGCTGATTAATTAAATCTACAATCGCAGCAATCGTTGTTGTTTTACCGCACCCTGTTGGCCCGGTGACCAGTACTAATCCAGACTGAAATCGCGCAGCGCGTTCGATGGTCTCTGGTAATTCTAACTCTTCGATTGTTGGTATTTGCTCGCGAATAATGCGACATGCTAGGCCAATATGATCGCTGTAGCGATAAACATTAATACGAAAAATATGCTGATCGGGTATCCGATAGGCTAGATCGACTTGACCCTTAGACATAAGTTGTTGCAACTGAGATTCAGACAAGATAAACCGAGCATAGTTCAAGGTATCTTCACTGCTGAGAGGTTTTGTCTCGAGAGCAGTCAAAACGCCATTGACACGCACCGTGGGCGCATTGCCCACTGCCAGATGAACGTCTGATGCATTGACTTTTGCTGCCTCAGTCAAAATTTGAATCATATTCATTACAAAACCTCTTCTCTTAATTAGTAAACTACTCTTACTCTATAAATGGCACTGGCGAACTTCCTAGTATATCTACCAGCGGCACTTGAATCACACTTACATTGTTTGGCGAAACAGTCATACTATTTTTGCTGATAAAGTAACCGCGCAAGCCGTTGTCAGCTAAACCTGAGTCAATACCATTTAAAGTGATGCTGCCATTTGGGGCATATAACAAACCAACAAATCGTTTATTGTTTAAGGTAATATTAATGTTTCCTGTTAGCGAAACAATGACCAAATTTGAATAGTCTACATTTTGATTGTCACCAGACTGCGGAAACACATAATTCCCCTGAGTGACAATTTTTCTGTTGTTTGCCAATGCCGGTATTCTTGTTTGATAATTTGGAGATCCTACATCAAAATTATTAAAGTAGGCCTGGTCTCTTGTATACCAATTCGCCGTTTGCGGTAAAGGGACAGGTGCAACGGTGACAAAGCCAATGGCTGGTATTGTATAGGCCTGTAAAACAGGAGAAATAGTAAAATGAGGCGCTGCTGGCGATGTTGTCGTGTAAGCGCGTTCAAGTTCAGTTCTAGGTGATTGAATTTGAGCAGACCAACTAGCAAATGCAAGCTGACCCTTTATTGCCGTCTTTTCAGAACTGTAGATCTTAGCACCACTGTTAAAGGTGACATTTCCAGACACATAGATGCGCTTTGCCTGAAGATATGCCCCCGCATTAGAGAAGGTTAAGTTCCCATCAATTATAAGGTCTTCAGTTGCTTGAAGGTTGCCACTGTTTGTTAAATTCACATTACCTCTAATAAAAATAACCTTCGACTTTAAAGCAGCGCCTCCATTATCAACAGTAACGTTGCCCTTAATGTAAATATTATCTTGTGCT
>CALFXQ010000289.1 GCA_937958285.1 uncultured Fusibacter sp.
TCAGGTGCAAACGGCCGCTGTTTATTCTAGAAACAGTGTTTTCTGTTTGGTCGAAGGCACTAAGAACGTTTCCGGAGACAGCTAAGATCTGGAGGTCGAGATTTCTAAGCGCTTCTGTCATATCTGCAACGGCTTCAGAGGTGTTTACCGTGTTAGAAGCAACCTCAGAAGCTGCACTGCTCAAGTCGTGCAGAGAGAAGGTGGCCTGTTCCATATTTTCAGATATGTGCTGCATGCGGTTAGAAACAGCCTCCACTGAGTCGTTGACGTGATTGATGCCCTCGTGAATGTTGTCAATTTGCGCTTGTTGATTTAAGGCTGTAGATTGACCTTGCAGCGAGAGTGTGGATGCAGCATGACAAGTTTTGCTCAAGATTGTGGCACTGTCGGATATCGCCGTTATCATATGTCGTTGATTGGCGAGCATGTGATTATAGGTCGCATAAAGCGTGCCAATCTCATCTTTTGCATGGTAGTGACCAGATACGCGCAAGTCTCCTTGTGCAGCGCCTTTCATTAGGTGCATCAGGCCATTTAATGGCTTTACAATTGACTTCTGTGACACTAAGTAAATCGCTGCCAGTACTAGTAGTGCCCATAGACATGTGAGTCCGATTACACGCCATATCAATTGCCTCATCGGGTTCAACTCGTTCTGAAGTGCAGACTTGGGAATCATGCCAATGATTTTCCAACCGGTAGTAGGATTCGTCGTAGAGCTCACCAAAGTCTCGTTGCCATCAAATGTTACAATACCACCGCTTTGCGACTGATCTAAATGAAGTGTATCCCAGTCCTCGTTCTCGATGGGGCGGGCCAACCACTTAGGGTCAGTGGAGGCAAGAACTCTCCCTCTGCGATCAGATACCAAGTTGCTTGACTTTGGATGGAGTTTGCCGTCGATGAGAATCTGAGACATTTCTTTTAATGTGACGTCGATACCAATTACGCCAACAACTTGCCCTTGTTCGTTTTTTTGAGTAGTAGCGACGCTAAAAATGAGGTTGCCAGTGATGGCATCTTGGTAAGGGTCGGTCCAAATGATTTTATTTGGGTTGGCCATGGCTTCGAGATACCACGGACGACTTGTGGGGTCATATCCAGCGGGTAGCTGACTTGGAGGCGCGAGTATAAGAGGACTATTGCCATTGGCCATGTATATATAAGAAACTTCAGGATAGCCCTGTAGGGTATGAACCCATTCTTCGATAAGAGCGTCTCTTAAAGAGGGATCACTGTAAGCATCCAAGACATCCTCGCGGTCTTTCCAAATATCCAAAAATACAATGAGGTTATTGTAGACAGAATCGAGATAATAATTACTTAGGGCCTGGACTTGTGCATTATTTGATGCGATAATTCTGTCTTCTACAAGCGTGAAGGCACTGATATAAAAAGACGTTCCAAGCAGTGCCAATGGGAATGCAAAGAGTACAAGCAGCAGAAGTGCAATCTTCTTTGAAAGACCAATGTATATCTTGCGCATATTAACCTCCACAGTATTTGGATATTGCTAAACGTATACCCAAGTTAACGCTCTTCGCACAAAAAAACCGTCAATAATTGAATATTGACGGTTCGAGATATACTTGGGCGGATTTGTTAAAAAATGCAACATCCGATTACTTAGAAAGGTTGCCTTTGATTTTACTTTGCTGTGCATCGACGATTTGATAGGCTTGTTTTAATGCGCTTTCAAAGTTCGGTGCGATAAAATCGTCTCCGATGCGCTTTAACAGGCCACTCTTTATGAGCGTTTGGCGTGGTTGTTTGTTTAAGCCAGATAAGATTAGTCGAATGTTGTGGTGCTCACAAGTTTGAACCATATGCTTGAGGACGTGGGTTGCGGATGCATCCATTGAGGGCACATTTCTAGTGCGGATAATGAGTACTTTTGTAGTGTGATCAAGTCTTGTCATTGTATCTAGGAATTTTTCAGCGGCACCAAAGAACAGAGGGCCATTGATTTCGTAGACCTGTATCGCCTTTGGCAGGGCATTGATCATGTTCAAGTCGAAACCCGGTGTAAAACTGTCGTCGTCTTCGGCAGCATCTCTTGTAAGCTCTTTAATTTCAGTAACGTCGGCCATGCGCTTCATAAAGAAGAAAGCCGCTAAAACCAAACCAATTTCTATCGCCTTTACCAAATCAACAAAGACGGTAACCAGAAAGGTCACAACCAAAACGGTTATATCTGATTTGGGGGATTTGAGTAGATTAGTAAACTCTCGCCACTCGCTCATATTATAT
>CALFXQ010000290.1 GCA_937958285.1 uncultured Fusibacter sp.
AATTACTTTTTAGATGGTCAGTATGCTGCCTTTGGCGAAGTGATAGAGGGTATGGATGTGATTATCGCCCTTTCACAAATCGATGTGAACGAAAAGAATCGCCCACTTAACGGGATTTTTATAACCGGGGTTGAACGCTTAAAATAATCGCAAAAAAATAGAGCCGCTTAGCGGCTGGAGAAGTCAGTTGGCCTTTATAGGGCGTCAATTTTTGCGGCGAGAATAAAATCGGATTCGCTTAGACCCTTGATTTTTTGTGTCATTAGGTGAATGGTCACATAACCCCAACCAAAGTGGATGTCTGGATGATGCCCTTCGCTTTCAGCGAGGGTGGAAACCTTTTCGACAAATGTAAAGGACTCTTTAAAATTTGAGAATTCGTAGGTGCGTTTGAGTTGATTGTCTTTTTCGACAAACCAATCGTCACTGAGCTCCAGTAAATTGCTTAGAATTTGCTGGTGGTTTAAGGGTGGGGTGCCTAGTTGACATGGTATGCACTTTTTCTCAAGCAATGCCATAATAGCCTCCTTTGCAATGTAAATGTGTTTGCAATGCACTCTTACCCTAGGCATAAAGCATTAAGCAGGAATTATAAATTTTTCTTATTTGTATTTTGGGAACTAAACCGAGCTGTGATATGATTAAACAATCATCCCAGCGAATCGACTAGCATAGGAGAATAAGATGAATCGTTATAGCGACCATCTCGCATTACTTACAGATTTTTACGAATTGACCATGATGAATGGTTACGTGGACCATCAGCTCGATGAGACAATTGGTTACTTTGATTACTTTTTTAGAACATTGCCTGACGGTGGCGGCTTTGCAATCACATGTGGCCTAGATCAGTTTATCGACTATGTTGAAGCCTTGTGTTTTTCAGAAGAAGACATACAATTTCTCAGGCAAAAGCAGCAATTCTCTGAGAAATTCTTAGATAAACTCGCCACATTTAAGTTTTGTGGCGATATATGGGCAATGCCTGAAGGGACGCCTATTTTTCCAAACGAGCCCATTGTGGTGGTGAGAGGTACGATGCTAGAAGCCCAACTCATCGAGACCATGTTGCTCTTGACGCTAAACCATCAAAGTCTTATCTGCACAAAGGCCAATCGCATAGTGCGAGCTGCCCAGGGCCGCGCGGTACTGGAATTTGGCGCTAGACGGGCTCAAGGTGTAGATGCTGCGGTACTGGGGGCTAGAGCTGCCTATGTAGGTGGTTGTGTGGGGAGTTCCAATGTTTATGCGGATCGCTATATGGATGTTCCAGCCTCTGGCACAATGGCCCATAGTTGGGTGCAACTATTCGACAACGAGTACCTGGCTTTCGAAGCCTATGCAAAGACCTATCCAGGGCATACCGTACTATTAATAGACACCTACGATGTACTGCATTCGGGCATTCCCAATGCCATAGAAGTCTTCGAAAATGTGCTAAAGCCACTGGGACATCGGCCGGTGGGCGTGCGCATCGACAGTGGCGATATTGCCTACCTTTCAAAGAAAGCCAGAAAACTTCTAGATGCTGCTGGCTATTCGGACTGTCGCATTTATGCCAGTAACGCCCTCGACGAATACCTCATTCGCGATATGCAGTTTCAAGGTGCTTGTGTAGATGCATATGGCGTGGGAGAGCGCTTGATTACCTCAAAATCCGCACCGGTTTTTGGCGGCGTTTACAAATTGGTGGGCGTAGACAGAGGGGGCAATGTTATGCCCAAAATCAAGCTAAGCGAAAATGTAGAAAAAATCACCACACCTGGCTTTAAACAGGTTTGGCGCCTCTTTGACCGCGAATCCCATATGTCTATGGCCGATGTGGTCACACTTCATTCAGAAGTAATCGACGATACAAAACCTTATGAATTATTTCACCCAGACTATACATGGAAGCGAAAGCGCCTAGAGAATTTTTATGCGAAGCCCTTGCTAGAGGCTATTTTTTCAAAGGGCAAAATGGTATATAATCGCCCAAATATTGAGCAAATTCGCCATGCCTGCCTTACAAATATCGAACACTTATGGGACGAAGTAAAGCGCTTCGAAAACCCGCACCGTTATTATGTAGATTTGAGCGAGCAGCTATGGCAACTGAAAAGAGACATGATCGGCCAAGTAAAGGAAAGTCTTTCTGCCCTCAGAAGTGGAGCGGTTAAATGAGTCAACCCTCAAAAGGCCATAAGCTGCCTGAAGCGTTTGTCACCCACATGCATACCTTGTTGGGTGAAGAACTACAGGCCTATTTATCGAGTTTTGACAACTCAAAGGTCGCAGGACTAAGGGTCAATACCACAAAAATATCTCCCGAGGCACTTCGGGAGATTGCGCCTTTCGAGCTTACGCCCATTCCATGGACAACCGATGGGTTTTATGTCTGTGCTGAGGCGCGACCTGCAAAGGACCCCTTATATCATGCGGGTTTATACTACCTTCAAGAGCCCAGTGCAATGGCTCCGGGTGCGGTTTTATCTCCACACCTAGGCGATTATGTTCTAGATGTCTGTGCAGCACCTGGAGGCAAGACGCTACAACTGGCAAATTGTGTTGGCGATTATGGCTTGGTGGTGTCCAACGACATTTCTGCCAGTAGGTTGCAGGCAGTGATTCGCAATATTGAGCGCTTTGGACTAAAAAATGTGGTTGTGACGGCGAGCGATCTACAAGATTTTTCAGAGCAGCAACGGGATTTCTACGATGCCGTGCTTCTCGATGCCCCTTGTTCAGGGGAAGGTATGTTTCGAAAAGATACTGCAATGCTCGACTACTGGACGCCTGAATCGCCACAGAAATACGCCGACATCCAGATGCGACTGATTTCACATGTAGACACCGTGCTTAAATCTGGGGGAAAAGTGATGTATTCCACATGCACCTTTTCTACCCTCGAGAATGAAGCGGTTATCGCAAGTGCACTTGAGCAGTTTAGCGCTTGGCGTGTAGTCGACATTAAAAAGGGCGCACCTCAAAATATTGATATCACCTCATTTAGGCCAGGTGTGGCATTAAACAATAATCATAGCCTCATCAATACCCGCCGCCTTTATCCCTTTGCCCTTCAGGGAGAAGGGCACTTTTTAGCGCTCTTAGAGAAGGACGATAGCCTTGAGGCTAAAAAAGCACCAAGGTCAAAGGGTGGACTCTACTATTCAGAGCAACTGACCCAGCCACCGCCAGCCCTAGAGGCCTTTATGAGCGAAGTGCTCTATGATCCACAGACTCCAGAAGATTTTAGAATACGAGGCAACTACCGCATTCACGCAGACAAGGTTTTGCTAGAACCTGCCGCGGTACCAGATCTGAATGGCGTGCGTGTTCTAAGAAGAGGCTGGTACCTCGGCGACCTAGTCAAAGGACGTTTTGAGCCAGCCCAAAGCTTTGCCATGGGATTAACAAAGGCGCAAATTAAAAATCACATTACCTTCCCCCTCGAAGCACCAGAGGTAACCAAGTACCTTAAGTGTGAGACTCTCAGTGTAGATGTGGATAATGGTTGGTATGTGGTGTGTATGGACGCTTACCCCCTCGGATGGGCCAAAGTAGTCAATGGACAACTCAAAAACAAGTATCCCGCAGCTTGGCGGATGCTATAAGTGCTATAGGAGCGATGTACATGCGTTTAGATAAATTTTTAAGCAATATGGGACTTGGCTCTCGAACCGACGTCAAACGCGATTTGGCAAGAGGCGCTATTACTGTCAACGGCAGGGTGGAGAAGTCGCCAAAAGTCCATATTGATCCCGAGGTCGATGAAGTATTTTGCGGTACCAAGCGCATCAGTTATGTGCCACTGGTGTATCTCATGCTCAATAAGCCCCAAGGCTATATTTCGGCCACCGAAGATCGCAATATGCAAACGGTGCTCGACCTTGTGCCCAAGGGTTATCGGCACTACGACTTATTTCCTGCGGGACGCTTAGATCGCGATACTGTTGGTCTATTACTTCTCACCAACGATGGTCCCTTGGCACATCGGCTGCTCTCGCCCAAATACCACGTGGGAAAAACCTACCGTGTCACTGCAGAGCGCCCCTTGTCGGATGCAGACCTCGACTGCTTGCAATCAGGTGTGGTGATTGCTGACAATTATACAACACTGCCAGCAAAGGCTGTGCGCGTGAGCGAAGACCCTCCGGTAATCGACTTAACCATTCGCGAGGGCAAATACCACCAGGTCAAAGAAATGCTCCTTGCAGTAGATAACTGCGTCGTATTTTTGGAGCGCTTGGTCTTTGGACCGCTGTTATTAGATTCCCAATTAGAGCGCGGACAACTCAGACCGCTTTCAGTAAAAGAAATCGAGGCGTTATACGCAAGTACACAGGAGGAATAGCCATGATACTCAATGTGGTGCATTTAAAGCAAATGGATTACGACGCTGCCCACGATCTACAAATCAAGGTGTTAGAAGCGGTTCAACAAGGTGTTCTCGGCGACACCCTGCTACTTGTGGAGCATCCCCCAGTGATCACCATGGGTCGCAATGCCGTTGAGGGCAATGTGCTGTTTTCGGAAAGTTATTTAGCCAGTCAAGGTATTTCTCTTCGCACCATCGAGCGCGGTGGCGATGCCACATATCATGGGCCAGGACAGTTGGTAGGTTATCCAATTTTCGATCTTAAGGCCAGACACGGTCGAAGCATTAAGTCTTTTGTCGATAAGCTTGAGGCGGTTTTTATCGAATATCTCAATGGCGAACACCAATTGGGAGCAGATAGAAACCCCGTTAATGCAGGGGTTTGGCTCGGCGATAGCAAAATTACAGCCATTGGTTTAGCTGTAAAGCGCGGTGTCACTTTTCATGGCTTTGCCTTTAACATCAATACAGACCTCAGTCACTATCAGTATATTGTTCCCTGCGGCTTGGTGGGTAAAACGGTGACCTCTTTAGCCGAGTGCCTAGGTGGCCCTGTGGACTTTGATGCAGTCAGCGTCGCAGTTGCCCGGGCCTTCGTGATTCAATACGGCTTTGAGTCACAAAATGAAATGAGCCTTGCAGCACTTGAGTCGATTTTAGAGAAGGGCTCGTGCTAAGTGAGCCTATGTTTAGGAAACGCTTTCACGTTTTTTTGGCGGCCTGGCTCTTGACAGCATAGACAAAAGGGCATATTATTAGGTCATAAATCTGAGCATTTTAATAAGGTATGCGCTAACATATCGTTATCGCATGTCGCAAGGCTAAGACGAAGGAAAGTAACCTCGAATCACCTTTACAGAGAGGAAATGGCGCTGAAAATTTCCAAGGTGTTCGATGCGAAGTGCCCTTCTGAGCTCCGTTCCGAAACGATGTTTCACATCGCAGTAGGCAGCGGCGGGTGCGCCCGTTATTGTGCACACCAAGTGATTGCTAGAGTGGAACCGCAAGCCAAGCTTTGCCTCTATCTTAGAGGTGAAGTTTTTTTGTTGGATGCGGCTGTGGCATGTGATGCATAAAGAAAGAGAGGCATATCGTGTTTAAAGCAATGAAAGCGTATTTAGACAATATTCGAGAGAAAGATCCAGCGGCTAGAAGTTACCTTGAAGTGATTTTGCTGTATCCAACGGTTCACGCCATAGTGTCCTATCGCATGAGTCATTTTTTATTCAAAAGAAAGTTCTTCTTCTTGGCGCGACTAATTTCTCAGATCACAAGGCTATTGACGGGAATCGAAATTCACCCTGGTGCAACCATAGGGCGCATGCTATTTATTGATCACGGCATGGGTGTGGTCATCGGCGAGACCGCAGAAATCGGCGATCGCGTGACATTATACCAAGGAGTCACCCTAGGTGGAACGGGCAAACACTCCGGAAAGAGACATCCGACCCTAGGTGACGATGTGGTGGTGGGATCTGGCGCAAAAGTGCTTGGGCCGATCAGAGTGGCAAATGGCACTAAAATTGGCGCTAATTCTGTGCTACTAAAAGATACAATCACCAACTCTACTGCAGTTGGCATTCCTGCACGTGTAATTAATACGCCGACAGAACCTGTCGTTCAGGTCTTGAATAGAGACAACAAACGTATTACAATATATAATGACATGGTGATTTAGATAATCATCACAAACCAACGAGGCTGTCGTAGACAGTCTCTTTTTTAGCGTGCGATATGTAATCTGCCATACTGGAGGTGTCTTGTGTCGAAAGCACTTAATTATAAATGGATACTGCTGTTGCTTTGTATGGTGCTTTTAACGGGTTGTTCAGCCAGCAATGAGAGCGTTGAAGGTAGAGCAAGTAGATTAGAAGCAGCCTTAAAGACTAAAAACAGCGAAGAGGTAGTGGCACTACTCCAGGCCATACCCGCAGAATCAAGGGCTGTTGTGATTGAAAATATCTCCTTTGAAAGCCTTAAGCAATATGGGGTTGAACTCGCCAGTGCCCTAGAGGCGCTCGATGTGCGCTGGCGCTTTGATATGAAGGGGTTTTCAATCGATTACTTAAAGCAAATTGAAGCCATTAACAGCCTAGAAGAAGCCAATATTGTAGAGGCGGTTGAGCCGATAACCATTATTCAGGCATGTAAAACCGATAAGGATGTTATTAAGCTCTATATCGATCAGTTGAATATTGAGGGTGTAAATCCCAAAGAAGACATGTTTGTAAAACAGGGCTCTATCTCCATGTCGTGGCAATACCAAAAAGGCGCCGCTCACATCTCCAAACTAGATATGATTTCTTATAACATTGTGAATAAAAGCTTCTACCAAATCACTTATCAAGAAAATAGCCTTACAATCAAACCCCTAGAAACCCTGTCGATCAATTACAATGACTATTCGTTGTTAGAGTTATCGCATATGGACCACCTGCAGGCACTATTGCCTTTGATTCCCACCATCACTGCGCCCATCAAGCTTACTTTAACCACGTATAAACCCGAAGATGAGGGCACATACGTTGGGCTGCCAATGGCTTATTCAATCGATGGCATCTATCAAATCGCAAAGCAGCAACCCCTCAAAAAATCCGTGGGGAAGCTAGAAATTGTCTGGAATCCAGCTCTTGAAACGCCGCCACAAGTAGGCGCGTTGCAAAAGATAAATTATCATCTAGGGATTCCCCTAGAAATTCAAAACGAGGAGTAAGTAGCGCATGAGCACATTTATTAATGCTTTTACCATGGTCTTTTTTGCTGAGATGGGCGATAAGTCTCAGATTATGGCCATGAGCTTTGCTGCGAAATACCCACTGCGAAAAGTTGCAGCGGGCATTTTTATTGGCATTGCCATTAATCATGGACTTGCAGTAGCTTTAGGTTTCTTGTTGGGCAAGATGCTACCTGTATATTGGATTGGTATCATCGCGGGCTTGCTTTTTTTGTATTTTGGTTGGAATGCATTTAAAATTGATGAAGAAGAAGAGCATGAGCAAAAGTCAGTGGGCTTTTCTGTGGTAAATACCATCGCGTTGGCATTCTTTTTAGGTGAATTTGGCGATAAAACCCAATTAACTGCCACCGCACTTGCCTCCACAACCCAGTGGCCGCTGATTGTCTTTGCAGGTACGCTATCGGCAATGCTTGCCACGTCGGCACTGGGTATTGCAGTCGGCTCACTTCTTGGCAGTAAGTTGCCAGAGCATTTAATTAAGGCGGTTTCTGGAAGTGTCTTTTTGATCTTTGGCACCCAGAAGCTCTTCGAACAACTGCCAATCTTACAAACACCTTCAGTGGCAGGGGTGTATAGCATTTCTTTAGCACTTATAACCTTTATAGCCGTTCGTCCCCTTTATCGCGATTGGCATTCTGGACGTTTGAGCCCTATGCAAAAGGCAGCTGCGCATTTAAAAAATATGCATCAAGAACTAAAACTATTGAGTGAAGGTCTTTGCATAGGAACTGAAGGGCCAAATGGATGTGGGGTTTGCAAGGGCAGCGGATGTATTGTGGGTCAGACTAAAATTTTGATTGATGCGCTGCAAAAGGCGGAAAGTAGCCAAGAAAGTGACAAAGGTCAAATGGACGACGAAGTGATATCTGCTGTTTGCGCACTCGACTATGCTGTCGATAAACAATTCAATCTTGCAATGGTCGATGCGGGCATTGAGATGCTTAAAGAATTTGAGACAGATCATTTTGCAGTTTACGAGCATTTTCGTGGGCGAATTGAGCCCATTGAGCTTCGATTAAAGCATCTGGCACGCTATAGATAAGGCATATTAGAATAACAGGCATCGAAAAGAGGCTATGCTTAAACCCAGGTAATAACCGCGTATAAGCAGAGCCTCTTTTGTTGGAAGGAAAAAAAGGAAATAAAAAAACGCCCAACCATTGACGTATCAACAATTAAGCGTTTATTGGTGCTGAAGGTGGGAATCGAACCCACACGCCCGAAGGCTCCGGATTTTGAGTCCGGCGCGTCTGCCAGTTCCACCACTTCAGCGTATTGAGGTGTTTCAGACAAGAGTTATCTTAACATAAAGCCTATAGTGAGGCAAGCTTTTTTTAAAAAATAATGAATAAAAATAAAGCGTTAAGATTATGTAACCTATGTTTACCCTAAGTGCCTTAGCTGATATAATGCTCCTATCTGACATAAAGGAGAGACGATGGATCCGCTAACCCATGGAATGATAGGGCTCGCTTTAAGTACATTTTCTGGTCAATCTGTAAGTATCTCAAATCCCATTGCCCTTGGCTGTGCCATTGGTGCGATGATTCCCGACATAGACTCAGTGATTCGCCTATATGCCAACGATGCCACCTACTTAAAACAACACAGGGGCTTTTCGCATTCTTTGCCAATGCTGTTTGTTTTCAGTGCGGTTGTCGCCACAGCTGTAGCTTTCTTTGCAAAAGTGCCTATCACACAAATATTTGAAACCATTCAATTTGCCGATTTATTTAGGCCAGATCACTTTGCTGCTATCTGGCTTTGGAGTTTTCTCGGCGCACTATCTCACACGGTCTTCGATATGCTTAACTCTTATGGTGCAATGCTCCTCAGAAAGAAGCGCAAGCTAAACCTGCTCACATTGTACGATCCCGTTATTGCCATACTTGGCATAGGACTAATATTTCAAAGACAAATCAACTGGGAATGGAATCTCGTTGCGGTGCTGCTCTTCAGCCTCTATATGTTGTTTAGGCATCGCTTTAGAAAGCATGCTGCGGTAGATTTATCGACACACTCAGACTTTGTAGGGGAGATTCAGCATATTGCTGTTCTTCCTGCACTTACTGCATTTTATCGTTGGGATTTTATTGTGACAACAGATGCATACACATATGTAGGTAAGTACAATCAGTGGTCTAAGGGCGTTCGAGTGATTGAGCGATTTGACGCACAGTGTCCACAGCACAGAGAGACCTTCGATCAAACCGCACTGGGTGAGTATTTTAACGATTTTTCCCCTTATTTACATGTTGTTCATGCACAAGAGGGAAATGCTGTAACCATGCGGGTTATAGACTTAAGATATTATGTTCGGAATCGTTTTTTGCATCAGGCTACCTTAGTCGTAGATAAGAGAAGTGGAAAAATACATCAAAGCGTACTACACCCTTATGGGCACCATCGTTCTGTGGCTTTCGATGAGTCAAAGACTCAGGCTATGGCATCATAGGCAGTTCAAATAGACATATTTTTGTAGCACAAGCGCGTTCGTGCGTTTAAACATCCCCCTTTTTGTGTATATATTAAACACGTAAAGGGGGATTTATTATGCACGACCAACAGACATCATTGCCTATAGACGAGGAAAGAGAAATATACGCAGATGAGCTTTACGCGATCATCGAAAGAGCAAGTCACGAAAACAAAAACAACCATCAACGTTTTACCCGCTATGTGCCCTCAAAGGGAAACTTTGTTTTAGTAATGCCCTATAAGCGCATTAAAGGTCGCTATTACTACTTAATGGAAAGAAATTGGGTTCCAGGCTGGGATATGCATCCCGATCTCTGTGCCATATCTGGTCCAGCGATAGAAGAACCTTCTCAGGCAGCACAGCACCTCTTTAAGCAGGTGACAAAAATAGAATTCAATGCACAAGCATTCGTGCCCCTTGGCGCAGCGTCTGCATCGAGGTGGTCGGGTGATACCTTTTATCTATTTGGTCTCGATGTAACGGGAATACACGAGACAATTCAGGGTGAAAATCTCAGCTGGCTCGAAGAAGAAGATTTAATGCAGACCCTCGATTCCCAGGCTATTGTGGCAATCAGTCGTTTAAAGCTAGTTCCATAATGCATGAGCACATAAGAAGAGATAAAAGAGGTATCTAAACTAAGGTTTAGATACCTCTTTGCTTTAGCTCCACCACAATACACGTACTGGTGTGAATGTTCTCTAAATAGGCACTCCCTTGATAGATAAGCTGTGCAAGGGAGCGAACGCGGTATAGGCCCATGCCTCTAAGCCCACCTATAGAACCGGTATAAAACGGATCGAACACATAGGGCTTCTTAGAGTCGGAGATGCCTTTTCCATTGTCGCGCACTTTAAGGGTTAATCGACCAGATTCAATGTGTGCCTCAAGTGCAATTGTGGGTGGCGTAGCCTTATTGGTGTAATCTGAAAAGCCGTGCTCAATGGCATTATCTACAAGCGCCATAAGAATAAAAGTCACGTCGTTTCTATCGCATAAAAACCTATCTGTTTGAGCTATTTTATTGGAAAGTTGAATGCCAAGGGTATCTAAGCGCTTGGTGTACTTCTTGAGTACCTCCTTTGACAAATCGCTGAGATTCACCTCTTCCATAATCCTATGACGCTCATCGATCACATCGCCCTTTAACGCTTCTAAAACCTCCACAGCCAATGTCAAATTCTGCTGTATTTTTTCGTTCACACCAGAAGCAGCTTTTAGGCCCAGTGTGGCTTCTTCCTTTGTCAGTTGGCCAGATGTTAAGTGGATAAGCAGATCGTTGAGTTCATGGCTGCCGAGACTACTCAGGGTAACCGCATTTCCAATATAGCTATTCATCTCATGGGATAGATTGACGCCAATTTGATAAAGCGCCTCAGTTCTTTGCAAATCGCTCACCCTCATTTGAGCGTCTGTCAGTGCGCTGATTTTGCGCTTTAGAACGTGGATTAACACGACAATGACCCCAATAAGCAATAGAATGACCAACACAGCGGCAATAATCACCTCGCGGTGCTTTTGGAAGTAGTTTATGGGCTTATTGATAATAACACTGTTTTGGGGCAGGTTGGCGATGTTGATGCGATGCGCTTTTAACGCATGGTAGTCGAAGGTATAGCGGTTTTGCTCGACGATAATTGGGTGAATAATATCTGGTGCGCGCATATGCGCAAGGATTGCATCTGCCGCAGAACTTCCTTGTTGCTTGCCGTCGATTAATTTTCCACCCACTAAGCCATGGCCAAAGTAGAAATTCCAGGTACTGTAGATGGGTGTTTGCATAAAGGGCTTAAATAGTAAAAAGCCATCGAGATAGCTGTAGTCGTTGCCCAAATCATCCCGATTAAACAGAAGGAAGATCACCACATCGTAGTCCCTCTTTGACAGCCGAGCCCGAATCTGCTCCACATTCCCGTGCATAAAGAGCTCGAAATGCGCGTCGCTGGCATCGGCGCTGATGAGGTTGTTTGTTGCGACAATTGCCTCCGACGAGGAGGTTGTATCTGTAATGGCCAAAATTCTAGTAGAAGCACCGTGTACCTGCCGTACCATATGAATGGTATCCGAAACATCACTCACTTCTTTGACGCCAAAAGCGTGTTTTGGAAACGCATAGTTGTTGTTTAGACCTGAAAAGACGATGGGTATAGGTGTAGAATTTGATTTCGAGCTCAAATCCTTTGGTTTAAAAATAGTATCTCTCTTTGAAAACATCAATTTAGCGGCATCGTCGTCGGTGGTATAGATATAGTCAATGGGTGTCTCGCTATATTTCTCTGAGAGAAGCGCGATGACTTTTTCGTAGTAGCTTTCTTTTGTATAAGCTTTACTAGAAAGGTATTCATAATAGACCTTAATAGGCACGTTGCTCTCTTTAAGCTTTAACACAAAGGCGCTTTCTTGTTGTGTAGTCCAGGTATTGGCTTTATCGTAAGAATTGACAATTAAAATATGAATGCGCGAATCTTCATTAGAAGGCTGGTCTGTTGCTTGAGAATTTGGCAGATATGCAAAGACACCTACAAAAAAAGGAATCAAGAGTGAAAGACCAATAAGGATAATCGCGCGAATGATGAAAGGGATTCCATTTACATTTTTCATAGTGGGCACCTCAATAGCCTTTTACCCATATTCACTTTATTCTCACCAGAATCTACATGCAAAAGATCAAAATATTTGAATCGTAGTTGACCGTTTGGTCGGTTTGTTGTATAGTGAATCTATAATACATGTGAGCGATTTAAATCATATCGCAAAGAGAGGAGCACCGGCATGACTGTAGATAAACGGTTCGAAAAGGGCGATCGCATGCGAGAAATCATATTGATGACCGCCATTCGTTTGATTTCAGAAAGTGGTATTGAAGGTGTTTCCGCTGCGAAGATCGCCGCTGCATGCGACATTAGCAAAAGCAATGTATTTCATCACTTTAAGACCATCGATGCCATATTGTTAGCTGTCAACGAGATGGTATTTGAAATGAGTTTAAAAGCCATCGATATCGACGCGCCAAACTTAGATGTATTTTTAGAGCGTTTGCTAATGGGGATGCTGAATATTGGCTCAGAAGCGCGCATGATTTACAATAGCTTTTTTGCCTTTTATAATCGCGGGCTCTATGAACCTAAGTTAAATGTACAACTGAGAGAAGCGATTGCAAAGCTTCAAGACAAACTGACAGAGCACTTATTCTACCACACATTAAAACCGGCTGGGGTTAATGTTAAGCTTTCAGAAATCGATCAAGCCCCAGAGTACTTGCGACAGATTCTAAAGTCGGTAGAACACGCATGTAAAACCTGTGCGGTAAGTCTCTTTGCCTTTATGGATGGCTTGGCATTGCAGCTCCTGCTCAACAGTCATAGCTCAGTATCTCAGAGTGATGCGCCTACTGTTGATTTAACCCAACATATGCCCATGGTAAAATCGGCAATTGCATTTCAAATTCTCTGTGTAAAACAACATTTAAAACATCCGCTCTAGAAGCGGATTTCTTCACAAATCATTACTGACCGACCGAATGGTCACCACAAGGAGGTTCATATGTCATCGCAAATAAAAAAACAGATCAAAACTTGGACGGTTAATCAACACCACCCTGCACCAGAGTATGTAAAAGTGCCAAAGTTCTTTAACGATATACTCGGAGAATACACCACGCTAAGGGATCTGTGCGTGATAGCCCTTGGAACCACGGCAATTTTTTACTTGGTATGGACGATGGGTTTAGCACAGCAACTCCAGGCAAATGGATTTAACTGGAGGGTCTATATTGGGATGGCTCTCATACTCGACATCATTGCGGGAGCGATTGCCAATTTCACGCTGGGCACAAATGATTTCTACCAGAAGAGACCCGTGAATAGATTGGTATTTATAGCGATTCACATTCAGCCAGTGGCGCTTTATTTATTGGTGACTAACAGTGGTAAAATATTCGAATTAAACCTAGAAGCAC
>CALFXQ010000291.1 GCA_937958285.1 uncultured Fusibacter sp.
TATGTATCGCATCATTCGAAGCGATGAAATTATTGAAATGATTAACGCTTCCATCGATGTGGGTCAACAGCAAGAGCGAGAAATTTATCATGTTCACCTAGAAAAGTATCTCAGAGTATTCATAAATCCAATTCTGACAGTAGATTCTGAGATTCTTGGCAGTATGATAGTTATTGAGGACATCTCACAAATTAAGAAACTAGAAAACATGCGCTCGGAGTTTGTATCAAACGTCTCGCACGAACTTAAAACACCGCTCACTTCAATTATGGGTTTTGTCGATACACTAAAAAACGGTGCATTGGGCGATAAGGAACGCGCTATAAGATTCTTGGATATTATTGAAAAAGAATCTGAAAGATTGAATCGCTTAATCTCAGATATTTTATTGCTTTCAGAAATAGAAACAGCCCATAAGGAGCCCGATGCTATAGAGGTTAATGTGCGAGAGGTCGTCGAAGAAGTCGCCAGTATGCTTCAAATTAGGCTTGAAGGTAAACCTGTAGAACTTACTTTTTCTTGTCCAGAGTCGTTGGTAATCAACATCAATAGAGATAGAGTTAAGCAAATGCTGATCAATCTCGTAGATAATGCGATTAAGTACACCGAAATTGGCTTTGTGAAAATTGATGTCAGTCTAAAAGATACAATGATTGTTTTTGTGATAGAAGATAGTGGCATTGGCATTCCAGATATGCATAAAGTGCGTTTGTTCGAAAGGTTCTATCGCGTAGACAAAGCGCGATCGCGAAAAGTTGGTGGAACAGGTCTTGGTCTGAGTATTGTTAAGCACATCATTAATCAGTATAGAGGAGATATTCAGGTCGATAGTATTATTGGAGAAGGCAGCCGTTTTACAGTAAGACTCCCCAAGCGATAAAAGAAGGTGTCGCCACATAGAACATGTGTGGCGACACCTTATTATTTTTGAAGAAACTTTGATTACTGCCCCGATTTTACATGTATTTCGACCACGCCATTTAAGCGATGAACAGCCGCTATAAATGCGTCGATGGGCATTTCCATCAAGGTGGTATCGAAGGTCACTTGTACGCTGGCAATGCCGTTTTCTGGTGGGCTTTGAGATATGGTAAGAACGTTGCCGTTGGCAGTTGCAATCATCTCGAGAATGCGCGATAAGACGCCTTTTTCGTGTGCCAGTATCATTGCCAGTGTAAGGCGTTTAGAGCTTATCTTCTCTTCGAAGGTGAAGACATGATCGATATACTTATAATACGAGCTTCTGCTAATACCGACTTGCTTTACGGCTTCAGAAACACCTTTTACGCGCTTTTGCATAATTAATGCCTTAGCTTCTATAACTTTTAAGAAAACCTCGGGTAAAACTTCTGCTGATACAAC
>CALFXQ010000292.1 GCA_937958285.1 uncultured Fusibacter sp.
TTCTTTTTCAAGTCGTTTTGCATTAATTAGTTTTTCAATGGCTTCTAAGTGAATAGGACAAAGCATATTTTTCCTCCCGTAATCTAGGCATTCAATTTTTCGTTTAAGTGGATGGTCAGAGAACCATCGTCTAAGCTTGCAATTGAGATTTCACAGTGTCTCAGTGCGCTAGGTTTTGGAATACTGCGCTTAAAATTTCCAATTTTGATTATGAGATCAGTGTGAGACTCATGTAAATTTAAGTCCGCCTTTTCCACAAAGGGCAGACGAAGCCTCAATATATAGCCTCCTGAAACCTTCTCATAAATCTCGCTCTCAAAACGCGGTTGCAAGTCAAAGAGAGTGTCTAAAGCCAGTGGGCCTTTTACTATTTGATCTATGCCCATAAAGCCGTTCAAATCTGTATCAAACCAAGGAATTTTATATATGGGAATCTCTCCAAACACCATTTCATATTCGTCCATATAAGCTTGTTGCAGTTGAATCCACTCGTTAAAAAAGGCGTTATCCAGGTCTTTGGGCAATATGCGGTTGAGGTAGAGCCCATCAACATGGAAATTGTATAAGTGCATATACATGTAGTTGCGTTTTGTCTCTTCTAATACCATTTTCTCAGGCATTGCCACAATCCGCACGGAAGTGACCTTTTCGTTTTTTAGTAGCTCTTGAAGGCTTATAAGTTTCATAAAGAGCCTTTCAATATCTGAAATAGCCGCTTTATTTGGGAGTTCAATCTTATAGATGGCTTTTGAAAGCGGTGAAAGGACCCTTAGAGCCACCTTACCCACAGGCAAGAATTTCTCCATATACCATGATAGGAGTTCGGGAAATTTAAGGAGTGCTAATGTCTCACCTGTTGGTGCGCAGTCGACAATAATACGATCATAAATTCCTTTTTCATAGAGTTCCAAAATTTTTAGCAGCGAAAATAATTCATCCATCCCCGGCAATATAGACAGTTGATTCAGGCCTGGCGTCGAAAGGAGGGAAGTGCTCATCATATTGAGAATGGCTTGTTTCATGTCTTTAAATTCGTGATCCATCATATGGCCGGGGTCAATTTCAAGGGCATCAAGATTTTTAGCCACTGTCACAATGCTCTTTCCCAAGGGGTGCTGTAATAAATCGGACAAGTTGTGGGCCATGTCAGTGCTGACGAGGAGGGTCCTTTGCCCTTCCAAGGATGATTTTCTTGCATGGGCCGCTGCTATGCTGGTCTTGCCCACGCCACCTTTACCAGTGAAGATAAGTATTCTGCTCATAAATAACCTTCTTTCTCATAATTTTAGTGAGCGCATTCGCATCACTGCGCATTAGTTCTGCGCATGAATAGTTCTTCTGCCGAAGTATATATTCAAAATTTAGCTACCTTTCTCGCGAAAGATAGCTAAATGTTTATTCAATTGTAATTTTACGGACTCCAGAGGCTTTTGTCTGATGACGACCCTCTTCTTTGATGACTTGAAGTACTTTCCCCATGACGGATTCTGTCATTAGCAGTTCTTCTTCTGTTAAAACAGAGAAAACCTTCTGGCCATAATGCATAAAAGCAGAAATCATTGCCTTAATCTGGGCCTTGCCTTCATCGGTTAGAACAATGGTCACAATTCTCTTATCTTCAGCATTTCTTTCACGTTGGATCATATTTTTTTTCTCCATACGGGTGACAATACCTGTCGCCGTATTGAGAGGCACGTTTAGATATTCTGCAATTTGGCTCATGTTCACAAATGAACCTCTATATAAAAGCACTAAAACGAGCATTTCATTTTTTGTAGCATTTAGGAGTATGTTTTCCCAAGTCTCTTGTGAAATAAGTACCTTCACCTGATCGAGCATATTAAATAAGGTATCTTCCAACTGATAAAAATCAATTTTCAAATTACTTCCTCCTTCGAATTAATTTAATTCTACTGCAGAAGTAATTTCTTGTCAAAGGATTTTTTTACGGTGCCAACCTTGCTTTCACAACACTTGCTTTCACTCCTTTAGCTTCTCGATTCGAGGGTAGCAAGATGTAGTTTTTCTCTTGCTGCTGCTGTAAATGCTTCTGGTGATTCTACAATGACCAATTCGCCATCGATAAATCCAAAAGATTTGCCATCGTGTCCTTCACAATGACCAATACATTTGATTGAAAATTGATCTTCCTCAACTAACGCTTTCAATTCCGTGTAATTAACATTAGAACAGTGTTCGCATACTTTAATCATTTAGATCCTCCTTAGATTGTTTCCAGTGGCTGCAAATATGCCATTCTGATGACAGCTAAATCAATTTTAATTGCTTGAGTTAAGTATACTGATGTTGAATAATACTTTGTACCAACTTAAGTAGTTTTTTTGTTAAAATCGAGGGTGGCACCAAAATCCAATTTGCGTCTAACTGGCGTGTTGGTGTCGTAGACAATAGTGGGGTTTTAATCTATACTGAGCACAAAATCACATAGATGATGGAGGGCGATAATATGAAAATTGATCAGAATAAAATTAAAGAATTAAGACACCATAGAAATTGGTCACAGGAACAACTCAGTGAGATAAGTGGTTTGAGCCTTCGAACCATACAACGCATAGAGAATGGCAGTAATATTTCTCTCGATTCACTAAAAGTGCTTGCCAAAACATTTATGGTGGATCCCAGTGACTTACTTATTAAAGAGAAGACAATTGTCACCACACCGATAGAGGCAATAAAGTTGGGCTTCACAGAGTTTGCCAATTTCTCAGGAAAGGCAACGCGTTATGAGTACTGGTGGTTTCTGCTCTTTATGGTGCTCGTCATGGCAATCGCGGCTTTGATCCACGATAGACTAAACCAAATCATAACAGTGATATTCTTAGTGCCCTTTCTTGCCCTAGGAACGAGAAGATTAAACGATACTGGCCGTAGTCCGTGGTGGCAAATGTTCTTATTGGTGCCATTTGGTCAGATTATCGTGCTATATATGATGGCCGAAAAAGGTGAAACGTCCTAGTGAGATTTTGATTACTTATAACTATAGGCATTCTTTCCAAAAATCAGGGTAAAATCCTATGATATACTGGCCCTGAGGTGATTAGAATGATACCATACAAAGAAGCCAATAGAAATAAAGAAGCCATACAAGATGCCCTTAACCTACATCTAACAGAAGTTGCAAACCACTGGGATATTTCAGGAAGTGTCATTGTCGTTCAAAAGGACGAAAGCCTCTTCGAAAAGAATTTTGGATATGGGGATCGCCTCCAAGGTATAAAGACCACAGAGGATTCGGCATATCTCTTGCACAGTGAATGCGGCTTCTTTGTTGCGCTAAGCATTTTATTGTTAAGCGATCAAAACCGGCTAAAATTGACAGATAAGCTCTCGAAGTATATTCCAGAATACCCCTATAGTACAAACATTACGATCAACCACTTGCTAAAATCCAATTCAGGGATACCCGATTTCTTCTACGATGGACTCATGGTGTTACTCAGTAACGACCCAGAATACAAAGCATTAGACGACATTGCTAGAATCCCGGTTGAGAAAAAGACCTACTATCAAAATTGCAATTTTGATGCCATGTTTCGAGTCATTGAGGGCAAACCGTTAGAATACAAGCCAGGCACTAAAGCGATGCCCAGCTCGGAATCCAATCACATATTCTTAGCCGAAATTGTGCGCCGCATAACTGGAAACTCTGTGTTTAGCTTCCTAAAGCACCAGATTTTTGAGCCCCTTCATATGCATGGCGTTAAAGTAGGCCACCATGCAAACACGGTGTCTTACACAGTTTTTAGGGAACAGACCTTGGTGAGATTGCCCCTGAACGATTTGTTTGATGGCCTAATTACCGTTACCGTAGCAGATATGAAAAAACTGTTAATTGCCCTTGGCAACCGCGAGGTTTTTTCAGAGGCGCATCGGCTAAAAATCCTAAAGAAGGACGATGAAGGCAATGGTCTACTCTTTGAAAATGCCAAC
>CALFXQ010000293.1 GCA_937958285.1 uncultured Fusibacter sp.
CAGTTGATATTACAAGAGAAGATGGCCTCATTAGGAAATTTAATTTCAGGTATTGCCCACGAGATTAATACACCCTTTGGTGTGATTCAGGCAGCTGTTCAAAATGTTCAGAGGTATGCATCTAAAGTGATTTCAGTTGATTTTCCAGAGCTTTTGTTTAAATTGGATCAAGAAACTCGAAAAAGTGTATTAGAGTTGCTGGCCCAATCTTCAAAAAATAATGTGTTGTTGACGACTTCACAAGAGCGGAAGAAGCGTAATGAAATCCAAGAGTTGCTAAGGGTCAAGAATGATCCCCAAGCTTTTTCCCACGCGGAACAGCTGACAGACATGCGACTATTTGACATAAATGATGCAGTCTATAAAGTCATTCAATCGCCACAATGTGAGTCGATTCTAGGCACCCTCTACCAGCTCACAGGTATCATTAGAAATTTAGACCATATTCAAGTATCGGTAAGCAAGGCATCTAAAATAGTTTTCGCCCTAAAAAACTATGCGCATTTTAGCGCAACTGACGAGTTTGTCAATGTAAATCCCATAGATGGTATTGATACAATCCTCCAACTTTACTACAACCAGATAAAGAATCAGGTGACCCTAAATTTAGAGCTAGAAGAGGTTGGTGTCATCGAATGTTTACCAGATGAGCTGCATCAAGTATGGATGAATTTGATTCAAAACGCCCTACAGGCAATGAATTACAAAGGCACCCTAACCATCAGAAGTAAGCGCCTCGATAAAACTGTTGAAATCTCAATCGAAGATTCGGGAGACGGCATACCGGCTGAAAACGCAACGCGGATTTTTGAACCCTTCTTCACTACTAAGAAAATTGGTGTGGGTTCAGGTCTAGGTTTGCATCTCGTATCTAATATCATTAAAAAACATAAGGGTACAATAACATTCACGAGTCGACCGGGCTTAACTACCTTCACTGTAATTCTACCCATCGCACAAAGCAAATCATTGCAATCATGATGAGGGGTCCAAGGAGGGGGCTATTTCAGCCTCTAGGCACTTTTGTCTATCGCTTTCTAAGGGCAGCATAATATAGCGCCGACAAACCTAAGTATCCACTAGCCAGTTCTGAGTAAAACACCCTTTGAGAGTGCTTTTGTAGATTATTCTTAATCCACAAAAATCAAGTGGCGACCGTAATTGACCATAAATCGCTTGTGGTCAGATGCACCTTTAATCAGCACAATCGCAGGGTAAGCATTGAGCTTATTGGCCTTTAGTTGAGGCAGACGGTGCTCATTTACAGGCAAGCTGAAAACGCCATCTTTAAAGGAAACCACCAGCGGGGATGTATCATAAGAATCCAGACTAGAATCAATAGTTGGATTTAAAGTGATTTCCTGCAGTTCTGACGGCAACTGAATAAGCCTAAGGGGTAATTTAACAATGCCAAAGTAAATGTGGGGCTCGGCCATAAGGTTGTCGTAGATGCTGGTTTCGTTATGTGTCAGGAGTATATGAGAAAGAGACCATTCTTCGATCATGCCCTGATGGGCATAGGCTACAGCTGACTGTAGCGATGGGGTGTACATAATGTATGCCTCCTTTTGTTTAGAGTAGACAATCTTTTTTACAGAGTCCAAGGAAAGGAAATACGAGTCGGCTAGTTCAGAGACTGTGACTCCCATTGCATACTTATTGCGAATCATCTGGTTTCTTTTTTTGAGTGTGTGGCGATAGCCTGTGACTTCTCCCCAATTTCGCTTATCCTCATCGACTGGAATATACAGAAGTTTGCCGGCAGCATAAGCTTGCAGGGCCTTTAGCAGCTCTGGCGGGAGAATATCCTTTGCGTTCTCGTATTTCATAGGTGCTCCTTTTTAAATCAATTTATTTAATCTTTCCTCTAAGCTACTTAAAGAGGCCATAATAGACCTACAAGAGGCGACATCGTCGATGGAAGCGTGCCATCTTAAGGTGTCTAAGCCTTTGAAGTATGCCATGCAAAGGAATCGTTCCTTAAAGTTTTCAAGTGCCACGTTGTTTTTTTTGCAATATGCGTAAAACTTCTCTGGAACCAGTAGGTAGGGCTTGTTAAGGTCCATTAGGGCAATATCCAATAGGTGGTCTGTAACGCCTGAACGGGTCCAGTCGGGAAAGCCAATTTCTTTTTGACCATCTGTTACCATATAACAGAAGAAGGTATTGTTATTCACAAGGTAGCGTTGCCCCTCAACGTACGAGATCAAGTTGATTATCTTTTGATAATATGTGGAAAAGAAGGATTGGTCAAGGCAGGTGGATTCAAACATTTCCTTCCATCTATACCAGTAACCCTCATTGGTTTCGTTGAAGGTATCGATGAGAAACTCCTGGCAAGTTGCGTATTTCAGCACCCCCTCTTCAGTGAACTCGCCGTACCCTTCAATATTCTCTAATGAGGCTTCGCCAATTTCTAGGATTTTTTCGAAGAATAGTGGTGCAAGCCTTTCGAAGGCTTCGTTGTCAAGTTCATCAGTCGAAAACCCCTGAGGTGTAATGCTCACAGTAGCAGGAAGAATTTGTCGAATTAATTGGTTTCGGTTCATATAGAATCCTTTCATCATAGATAGTGATTAGTGATTAGTGAGTAGTGAGTAGTGATTAGTGTTCTGTGTATATGCTTATGTCAGCTGCGCATCTGATAGTCTAAGCATAAAGTATAATTCAAATATTGGATATGCAAAGGTTAGTTATAAATTACTTTACCTAAAAAGAAGTGCATGCGATTTGTTAAGTGTAAATACCATTGCCACCTCAATATTCGAGACTAGGCATAATGTAGTTTTAGTTCACCAACCCACCAACCCACCAACCCACTAATAGCAAAAGGTTCCCAAATTGGGCCAAAGTCATTTCTGGTAGTTCAATGACCTTGCCTATTGGGAACCTTTTTTATTGCAGCATGCAAATCAACAAGGTAACTTATAGTGATTGTGCAATTTTGCTAGTCGATGGATCATCGCATAGCGCGAGGCTGATGGACCACAATTTGTCTTGGAGAGCCCAATCGATAATCTCTGGATCATCAATTTTGCTAATATATCCCGCTTTGGACTGAACAATAAACTGACCCGATTTAATAAGGCTTTGATCCTGGGTTTCAGTAAGAAGAGGTGCAATGACCGCTCCACAGGCCTCAATGGTCATAAAGGTACCTAGATATTTCATAAGAGTCGCCATGATTTTCATGCCCCATGGGATAATATTTAACTGGTTAGTCCATACGGTTTTTGGCACCTCAAACCCAATAAATGAGAGCTTCGAATTGGGCTTATTGCTATAAATCCGGTGTAGTTTTGCGAGTAACATTCGCTTGGCGACCATTGCTTGATGGATGCCATCTTCGTATCCCCACTTTTGTGTTTGTTGCATATCGTCCCAAAATATTTTCCCACCCCTCGTTACGTTAAATACAACCCGTCCGCCCAATTTGGATTTTTCTAGGAGTGGCAGTAGGTTCAAAGTCAACATAAACTGTGACAGATAATTTACTTGGAAATGAGGGTCCATCTTGTCCTCTGTTTCAATCCTTTTAGCCGCATAACCAATGCCGGCGTTAATAAATATGCCGTCTAAGTATGTGTGTCGCTCCTGAATATCAGTTATTGCCCGCTTCACATCTCTCAGTTTTGTCAGGTCGCACAACACAATAGATATATTAGTGTTTTGAGTGGTATGTCCGATTTCCTCGATAACTGCTTCGCCGAGTTCTCGAGAACGACATAAGATAATGACCTCATGCATCTGACCGTCTAAACCTGCTAAGGCTTTGGCGACACCTTTGCCAATACCATTGGTCCCACCGGTGACTAGAATCTTCATAGAGAATCCTCCTTAATCGCGTAGATGAACACTTCATCCAACTTGACACCAAAGGCAAAGGCAATGCGGACGGCCAACTCTAGCGAGGGAGAATATTTGCCGCTCTCAATGGCAATAATGGTTTGCCTAGAGACGCCAACTTTTTTTGCTAGCGCTTGCTGTGTCATTTCGTTGGCAAAAAAACGTAGTGTTCTAATGTTGTTTGTAATTTCAATGTACTGCATCCTAAATTCCTCTCTTAAAGTAATATAGTTGAACAAAGCCTTCACTAAGAGAAGCGAAGCTGAAGGCAATAAATAGAACATTCAACGAAATTGATGAGGAAATATCTAATGCAAGCAGTATCAATGAGAACAAGAAACCACAGCCCACAATGGCATAACCTATTCTAGTAGCCTTTTGATTTATGGCTGTTTCCATCTCATCCACAATCTCGAATTCAGATGTGTCAAACACTTCTCTATTAGTTTTTTGTTGGATTTCAATGCCAACCATAAGGCCAATATGCAGCAGGATTTGCGTCAAGATGGCAAAGGCAATGCCAATCACGGTAAAGATAAGCATTGTCTTCGCCCAAAATGCAAGATCGTCGACCCGTGGTCCACCAGCCCGATATGCCCAAAATGAATATGCCAGATAGGCAAGTAACAAGGGAATACGGGTAAACAAATAAGTAATTGATTTCTTTTCTTGGTAGTTCATCCAGTTCACCTGCTTTAGGAATCGTAGTGGAGTGTTGATATTTACATAGTAAACCTAAGTTGACAAAATGTAAAGATATCTTTACACAAAGAAAAAAATTCCCAAATTGGGCCAAAGTCATTTCTGGTAGTTCAATGACCTTGCCTATTGGGAACCTTTTTTATTGCAGCATCGACTCAATAACCTGATAAAACTCTGTAAAGTTTAAGGGTTTTGTCAAAAATGCGTCCATTTCAGCGTCTAGGCACTTTTGTCTATCGCTTTCGAATGCATTTGCCGTAAGGGCGACTATAGGCGTATGACCGACTCTGCTGCGCTCTATCGTTCTAATCTGCTTTGATGCGAGTAGCCCATCGAGAACGGGCATTTGCACATCCATTAAAATGAGGTCATACTCATTTTCGGTAAATTTATTGACAGCCTGTTGGCCATCCTTGCAAATGGTTACGGTCCAACCCTTTGTCGAGGCGAGCTTCTTTAAAAGCAGACCACTCACTTCATCATCTTCTGCAACTAACAGATGAATTGCCCGCTTGGCGCCAAGATCTTTTATTGGCAAAGCGCGCTTGACTTCAGCAATGGGGTCATTATTCAGGCTAAAGGGTAAGATAAAAGTGAAGGTTGAGCCTTGACCATAGGTGCTTTTGACGTGCATGCTTCCATTCATTTGTTCAACTAAACCCTTGCAAATGGACAATCCTAGTCCGCTGCCACCAAACTGCCTTGTCATCGATGCATCTAGTTGCGTAAAGCGATCAAATATTCTTTCGGTAGCATGATCTGGAATCCCAACACCTGTATCGGTCACATTGAATGCCACATTTAGTGTATTGTTATTGGCAGAAGACTTATTTACTGTAACGCGAATCTCGCCATCAGAAGTGAATTTATAAGCATTTCCCACTAGATTGTTTAGTATTTGCTTTACTCTAAAGCCATCGCCATGGAGAACCGTGGGCAAATCATCGCTTATAGAGGTCACAAACCTCAATTGCTTTTCTTTGGTGGCAGGAAGAAAGAGTGATTCAATATCGGCAACTAAATCGTGCAGGTTGAATACATGATTGTCGATCGCGAGGACATTTGCTTCAATTTTTGCGTAATCAAGGATATCATTGACTAGCTTTAACAAGGAGTCTGAGGATTTTCTAGACATATTCACAAGGTCCATTTGCTCGTGCGAAAGTGGTGTAAGTTCTAGAAGCTGAAGGGCGCCAATCATGCCATTCATGGGTGTTCTAATCTCATGAGACATGTTTGCTAGAAAATGTGACTTTGCAGTATTGGAGGCTTCAGCCTTTTCTTTGGCTTCTAACAACTCCTCATTTTCTCTTTCCATCAATTGCCTAGCGTGTACATCTAGTGTGATATCTGAAATAACGGTAGCAAAGTGGTCGGGAGAAGGTGCGTACACATTGACGTGGAAATACTTATCGAGTTCTGATGAGTAATTAGAAAAAGAATATGGAATACCTGTCTTTACCACATTGGCATAGGTGTCAATCCAAATCCGTTCTGTTTTGGGTAGAATCTCTAAAACGGTTTTTCCAATAATGTTATAGCGCCGTAAACCAGTTAAGTCCTCAAAGGCGTGATTAGCATCAAGAAATTTATAATCGATGGCATTTCCTTGATTGTCGTAAATCAGCTCATGTAGGGCAAAGCCATCGTGCATATTATTAAACAAGGCCTCAAACCGCGCATTATTTGTCGTTAATTCTTCAAGTGCTATATTGAGTTTTGAATTGACGACTTTAATGTTTTTTTCTGAAATCCACTTCGAAACAAGTCCAATAAATAGGAAAGTGACGATAAATGCGACGCCTAAAATGATAAAGCGATACTTCTTCCAAATTTGTGAAAATGAGAAGGGTTCAATATTATCGAAGGGCTTTAGTTTTAATGCCCGCATCACTTCTTCAACACCGAGATAATTTGAGGGGATATTAAAACCGTAAATGCCAATTTCTTGAGCCGGTGCATCACCAGGCTTAATCGATAAGAGCATTGAGGCTACAGCTCTAGAAGTGTCTATATCCACATGAGAAGCAGCTGCAAAGGGCCACTCCGGGTATAAGTTAGTCGATATCAAGTATCCAAAATTGGGGTAAGTACGATTGTCTATAACCCTAATTTCTGCTAGGTCTATCTCGCCTTCTAAAGCCATTTTCTCGAGCGTGCCCGATCTTACAAAACCAGCGTCGACCTCGCCGTTTATAACCTTCTCAACAGCATATGTATGTGGCATGCCCGTAAAAACAAAGTCGAAATCTGTATCTAGATCGAGCCCTTCTTTTAAGAGTTCATATGCCTGTGCTTGGTATCCACCAAGTGAACTTTTTGAAACCGCACTAATGGATTTACCCTTAAGCTCCCGTATAGAATTTATGCTCGTATTCGTCGATTTTGTGAAGATAACACCACCGAAATGGGTTTGGCTGGTCTCGCCATCTTTCTCAAGGAGCGTGGCGATTGAACCCGACAAATTATAGGTGGTCTTTAGCTCAATAAAATGCCCTGGATTAGTAAGCACAAAATCTAAGGCTTTATTGGAAACAGCGCGATCCATTTCATCGTAAAAGAGTGGGACAACCTCAAAGGAAAGGCCCTCAAGAGATGTATTCAAGTAATCTGCAAGGGGGCGCCACTTCTTAAGCGTGGCATCTTTATCTTCGTATGAGAGAATGCCAATTTTTAAGACTTGATTTTGTGAGGCAAATAAAAAAAACTGTACGGTCAAAAGATAGAGCAAAGTCAATATAAGAAATACCTTAATGTGTTTTACTTGCATACGCTCTCCTCATTTAATCTTATCTCTATAAATCTCTATAAATCTCATTATTCTAAACATCTAGAAGTTTGTTTCAATGTCAAAAGTGATGTGTAAATATACCTGGCAAAAGCTTGTGTAAAGTATTTTATGATATTACCCAACTTTATATCTATAATCTCATAAAAATATTTTAATCGCCGTGCATTACTATATTGGTAATATGCGTGGAGTAACATATAATTAGTACATGTAGTGTCTTGTGTATGCAGATGCTTATGAGCAATCAATTTCAGGAGGTGAGACAATGAACAAGCCTATTTTTTACGTTGGCGTAGGTGCTTCTGCTGGTGGTCTAGAGGCCTTAGAACTTTTCTTTAAATCCATGCCCATCGATATGAATGTTACCTTCATTGTCGTTCAGCATCTATCTCCAGATTATAAGAGCTTAATGAATGAGCTCCTTTCTAGACACACAAAGATGGCAATACAAGTCATAGAGAATGGCGTGTTTGCAAAGCCCAATTGTATCTACCTCATTCCACCTAGAATGAATTTGTCCATTTATCATGGGCAATTGTTTTTAGAAGAGCAAAAGAATGTTCAAAAGTTGAATTTGCCCATCGATGTATTTTTTAGGTCACTAGCTGTAGATCAAGAAAAACGTGCCATTGGCGTAATTTTGTCTGGAACAGGCAGCGATGGTGCCTTGGGCATTCGTGCTATTAAAGAATCGGGTGGTATGGTTCTTGTTCAAGATGAGCATTCTGCAAAATTTGATGGCATGCCATTGAGTGCTATTGCCACTGGTTTAGTGGATTCCATTTTGCCTGCTGAAGATATGGCAGAGGCGATAATGAATTATATTGAACACCCCTTCAGTATGAAAAAAGATGCTCAGCTACCTGTGGAGCTAGATAACCTCTCAAAAGTGCATATGATTTTGAGGGAGTCCTGTGGTGTCGATTTTTCGTACTACAAAGAGAGTACAGTGGTTAGGCGCATCGAACGTCGCGTTCAGATTAATCGCTTTGCAAGCCTAGAAGAGTACGTTCCCTTTTTAAATGAGTCCATTAAAGAAAAGGAAACGCTTTATCGCGAACTTTTAATTGGCGTCACGGGCTTCTTTAGAGATGAAGAGGCATTTAATAGCTTGAGTGAGAAGGTATTACCACTCTTAAACTACGAAAAAAAGACCCTGCGCATTTGGTCGGCTGCATGCTCAACAGGAGAAGAAGTCTACTCTCTTGCAATTCTTTTTAGAGAGTTTTTGGAAAAGAATCGAATTGACTGCGAGATTAAAATCTTTGCCACCGACATAGACCGTCAAGCCCTTGATAAAGCAGATAAAGGACTTTATATAGACGGGATTAGCG
>CALFXQ010000294.1 GCA_937958285.1 uncultured Fusibacter sp.
AGCTGAATTATTGAAACAGCAGGTGGCGCGATTTAAACTAAAGCGCTCATTTAGACGCTCTAAATTTAATGATTACGACGATATTAACCCAGATATGATGAAGCTTATTGAGGGTTTAAGAGGCAAAGACTCAAGAGAAGCCAATGAAGAGAAAACGTACGCATTGCCACCTTCGTCGGCTAAAAAGATTGTCTTGAAGAGCAAAGATTATGGGAAGTATTAAGATTATAGGCAGCTGAAAGATTTTTAATCGTGCTTTGTAAGGAGGACTTGTGATGTTGTCCATAATGTTGGCAGAAGATGATTATGCTAGTTGCAAAATACTCGAAAGTTTTCTCGAACCCTATGGACGCTGCGAAGTGGCAAGAAATGGGATGGAGGCGCTAGAGCTCTATAACCAACGTGTTAAAGCAGGCAAGTTCTTTGATTTGATATGTCTAGACATTATGATGCCTAAAGTAGACGGGGTCAGAGTATTGCAACTCATCAGGGAGAGTATTTCTCAAAGCAATCCTTCTGGCCATAAGACCGTTATTTTAATGGTAACTGCTTTAGGCAAAACACAATTTATAGAGGATGCTATCGCTTCTGGATGTGATGGCTATCTCACTAAGCCAATTATAAGAGATGAGTTAATCAAATTGCTCAATGAACAGGGTTTGTTGGACGGGTGATAGGATGAACAAAGTGTTGATAGTAGATGATTCTGCTTCGGATCGCTCCATAATTCGGGCCATTATTGAGAAGAATATACCTGACACGATGGTCATAGAGCTTAGCGATGGGCGCCATGTTAAGCAGACGTTGGCAGAACACCCAATAAATGCTTGTATTTTAGATTTAAAAATGTCGGATGTCGACGGATTTCAGACCCTAAAGGAAATGAAGGAAACTTCAAGTCTCATGGATATTCCTGTGATTATTTGCTCGGGTTTAATCGATGCAGGCACCTTGCAGTCAGTTCTTGAAATGGGCGCATATGACTATTTTTCAAAACCTCTCTCTAATGACGTTATGAAAACACTATTGCCACTAAAAGTTAGAAATGCTATAGAGTGGATGAATAGAACCAGATATGTGGCACACCTATCAGAAATTGACTTCCTAACGGGGCTTCTGAATCGAAACACTTTTAAAAGGTATATGGAAGCATGTACTCAAAGAGACACAAAACACGTCTATATGTTGATGTGCGATATTAACGGGTTAAAAATTGTAAACGATGCATATGGTAGCGATGTCGGAGATGGGTTCTTAATAGAAGCCGCTCGCGTTCTTAGAGATTGTTGCCCCGAAACGTCCATTATTGCTAGGTGGGGTGGCGACGAATTTGCTGTTTGTTTAAATACTGATTCCGTCGAGCACGTTCAAAGAATAGTTAGCGAGATTAAGACCGCTTTTTCTCGCATGCAGCATCACGGTTTAGCGCTTGGCATGGCCTGCGGATACGATAAACATCACCCCTCTCAACTACAACTCAATAAAGCGATGATCAATGCAGAGGATGCCATGTTTAGAGACAAGGTTCTCGACAATGTGAGTGTGAGAAGCAGTATGATCAATACGATTTTGGCGACGCTGCACGAAAAAAACCCTAGGGAAGAATCGCACTCGCGACGAGTAAGTGAACAGTGCCAGCAAATGGGCCGAGCTTTAGGTTTAAGTGAAGATAAAGTGCATGAGCTAAAAGTCATGGGCTTAGTTCATGACATAGGGAAGATAGCAATAGATGAGCAAATCTTGAATAAGCCAGGAAAACTCACAGAGGAAGAATGGCAGGAGATTTGTAGACATCCAGAAATTGGATTTAGATTGCTATCTTCATCTCCTGAGATGAAGATTTATGCCCATGCAATATTGTCGCATCACGAACGTGTTGATGGGGGCGGGTATCCCAATGGTCTTTTTGGTGATGTGATTCCCCAGTATGCCAAAATCTTATCTATCGTAGATGCCTTCGATGCCATGACCTGTGAGAGGACGTATAAGTTACCTTTGACAAAAGAGATGGCAGCTAGAGAGTTGTTGAGATGTATGAATGCACAGTTTGATGAAAAGTTAACGCGCGTGTTTATAGAACATGTAATCGGTATTGATATTGATTCTCTTATAGGGGGTGATGAGCGAGATGAGAAATGAGTTTTTTGATGAGGTGTTGACCATGTTTATGAATGATTCTGGGTTGGATGAAGAGACGTGTATCGTAGTTCTAGTGACTTATGTCAAACAGTCTACAGAGTTGTTAGAAGACTTGAAGAAGGCGCTTTTAGCTAAAGATTATAGTCATGCATCGGAGCTTCTTCATAGGCTCAAGGGCTCATCGGGTAATGTAAGAGCGCGTCGCATTATGACGTTGGCACTAGAGTCTGAACGGAGTCTTCAAAATGGAAATCTAGATGAGGTCACTCAAATGATGCCAACGCTTATGACATTGGTTGGTCATCTTAAAAGCGCACTCTCTCTTGAATTGCATATGTAATATCAGAGCGGAGAGTAATGCAGGAGGCGCGTATGTCGGAGCAGTTTTCGTTAGAACCGATGGTAGAAATGTACTTGTTTGAAACTGGCCAGTTGATTGATAAGTTGGAGCAAATCATAATGAACTGCGAAAGCAAATCACAACTATCAGATGATATAGACGAAATTTTTAGGATCATGCATACCATAAAAGGCAACTCCATGATGATGATGTATGATGAAATCGCAAATTTAGCCCATGCGATAGAAGACTTTTTTGACTTTCTAAAAGTTTCTCCCGATGCAACTACGGAGCTAAATATCATTTTCGACTTATTGTTGGAAACGGTAGATTTTTTCAAATTAGAGATCATCAAAATTAGCAATGGCGATATTGCAGATGGCACATGTGACGTGTTGGTATTGCGCATTAAACAGCATCTGCGTGCGTTAAAGGGGTTAGATCCTGGCCTAGAAGATACAAGTAAACCGATGGATGGCCCTAATCGCTTTTTCATTGCTGCAGCGCACACCAAGGAAAGCACTGACATTGCCGTCACGGAAAATGAACGAGGCGATCATGCGAAGTACTTTATGACGAGTATCCACTTTGACAAGGGGTGCGAGTTAGAGAATGTAAGGGCATTTTCAATCATTCACGGATTAAAAGAGATTGTCGAAGAAGAGTTTCACTTTCCCCCAGACATTATTGAGAATGAAGCATCCGTGCATGTTATACGTTTAAATGGATTTAAGGTGTACTATAAAACAACAGAAAATGAAAGCGTACTACAATTGCACTTTCATAGTATTGCATTTGTTACGAGCATTGAAACAACAGAAATAACCGAAGAGACCTATAGGCAATTTTCGGATGCGAATTGGGCAGAAAAAACAGAGGTGAAAGCGATTGAACAAGAGACGAGCACCCGCTTGGTCTCTAAAGATAGAGCGCCTAAAAAAACTGTGCTGCAAGCAGATACGCAAACTGCAAAGAACTTTATTACAGTAGGTTTAATGAAGATCAATCAGCTGATGGATCTCGTAGGAGAATTAGTGGTTTCAGAATCCATGGTAACTCGAAATCCAGAACTTGAGAAACTACAAATTGACAGTTTTGAGAAGGCATCCAGACAACATCGCTTTATTATTAAAGAAATTCAGGACGTTGTAATGAGCATGCGCATGGTACCTCTGGACTTGACATTCCAGAAAATGAATCGACTCCTTCGCGATATGACCAAGAAAACGAATAAAATGGTGACGCTCAAAATACAAGGCGCTCAGACCGAGGTTGACAAAAATGTAATTGAGCAAATATCGGATCCGCTGATGCATATCATTCGCAATGCAATTGACCATGGCATAGAAAGTCCAGAAGAGAGAAAAGCTACGAATAAACCCTTAGAGGGCACAATTCTATTAGAGGCAAAGCAATCGGGTGGCAGTGTTTACATTATCGTTAAGGATGATGGAAGGGGTATTGACCGAGAGCGTGTACTAGAGAAAGCCAGTATGGCCGATTTGTTGTACAAGCCAAGGGAAGAGTACACAGATAAGGAAGTGTTTAATCTTTTATTCCAACCGGGCTTCTCTACAAAAGAAGAAGTAACGGAGTTCTCTGGGCGTGGCGTAGGTATGGATGTTGTTATGCGCAATATTGAAGAGGTTGGTGGTGCTGTTGCTGTTGACTCTCAGTTTGGCATAGGTTCAGAATTTGTGATAAAAATCCCACTGACCCTTGCAATCATTGAGGGTATGCTCGTTCGTGTAGGAAATGTTATCTTTTCGTTGCCCATTACGTCCATTCAAGAATCTATGCGCATAAAATCGGAGCAACTAATTGTCGATAATGCGAGCAAGGAAATGGTTATGATTCGGGATGAGTGCATTCCAGTTCATCGCTTAAATAATCGCTATAGTATTGAGGGTGCGGTGTCGTGCATAGATGATGGCGTTTTAGTGATGATTGAAAATGACCACGGAAAAATGATGCTGTTTGTAGATGAAATGATAGGTGAGCAACAACTTGTAGTAAAGCGTATACCTAAATATATTCAGAAGGTAGATGGAATATCGGGCTGTGCACTTCTAGGTGATGGTAAAATATCATTGATTATTGACCCAACAGGATTGTCATGAGGTGACCAATGAAGGAAGAACATGAGTCAGTTACAAAGGGAGTCTTAGATACGCTGAAAGTGATGACCTTTTATGTGGGTGATTCGGAATATGGTATTAATATCACAGATGTACGTGATATTGTGCGCATTCAAGATATCACTTATTTTCCAAACCAGCCTCAGTATATTAAGGGTCTGATCAATTTGCGCGGAAAAATTGTACCAACTATGGATATTGGTTTGAAATTCAACATGCCTGAACGTGCATATGACGATCGAACCTGCATTGTTGTAATTGAAAAAGAGGAAACAGTTTTAGGCGTTATTGTCGATAGAATTAATGAAGTTAAAACATTTATGATCAACAATATTTCGCAATCGCCAAAAGCTGAGGAGGGCAGAGTAAATGACTTCTTGATGGGCATTGGGCAACAAGAAGGTGTTCATACGCTGCTACTAAAAACGGAGAAAGTCATTAGTCATGAATAAAGGCTATCGATGAAGCATACGAAAAGAGGTTCTGATGAGAATACTGATAGCAGAGGACGATTATGTGAGTCGAAAGTTTTTATTTAAGCTGCTGTCTCATTATGGAGAGTGTGATGTGACAGTAGATGGCATGGAGGCTATTGAAGTGTTTTTGATGTCGTTGGAAGATAAAAATTACTATGATTTAGTGTGCTTGGATATTATGATGCCCGAGGTGGATGGTATAAAAGTTTTAAAGACCATTCGCAAGCTAGAAATTGAAAGGAATGTCCCAAAAGAACACTGTGCCAAAGTAATTATGACAACCGCATTGAATCAAACTGATGAGGTTATGGAAGCATTTAATGCGGGGTCAGAGGGCTATGCGGTGAAACCCATAGACACAGATAAATTTATGGATGTATTAAAAAAGATGGGTATTCAGAGG
>CALFXQ010000295.1 GCA_937958285.1 uncultured Fusibacter sp.
TTTTTTAAAAAAGATTTTCCTTTTTTTTTATGATGCGTGTAAATGAGATAATACCCCTCTAATTATTGTTCAAACATTTCGATTAAATGTCACGGACTTTTATCCACCGCCTTAAACGTCAAATAGAAGCCTACCTTATATAAGCGCCAAAATGATTTCTATAAATGCAAAAGGATAGTTCCCGAAATGTAAATGGATAGTTCCCGCAAAAGCAAGAACTATCCAAATTGAATATATTATCTGTGGATCTCTAAAATCTTCATTTTTGCTGTGCCATCTGGAATGGCCACTTCTACTTCTTCCCCAATGGATTTACCTAATAAAGCCTTTCCAATTGGTGAGTCATTTGAAATTTTGTTGGTGAATGGATCTGCTTCTGTTGCGCCTACAATTGTGTATTCGATTTCTTCATCGAACTCATAATCGAATAATTTTACAACAGTGCCAATGGATACGTGCTCCATATCGATTTCACTCTCGTCGACAACCTGTGAATTGCGCACGATGTTTTCGAGTTTATTGATACGAGCTTCTAATTCTGCTTGTTCATTTTTGGCTTCGTCGTATTCAGAGTTTTCGCTAATGTCGCCAAAAGCTCTCGCTTCTTTGATTTTCTCAGCCACTTCTTTACGTCTTACGGTCTTAAGAAAATCTAATTCATCTTCTAGCTTACGAAGCCCCTCGCTCGTAAGTACACTTATCGTATTCGTCATGCGAATCTCTCCTTTGAATGACTTCTGTCTATCGACATATGACATATGACGCAATCAAAGCCTGCCAGGCAACACTGAAGCTGCAACTCAACAGGCTAAATAAACAGCATTTTGCATTTTAAGACAGTCTTGTAATTCATATGCGATAATTATAGAGTAACTGTAACACTCTGTCAAGGCACAAGCGAAAGGCCAGGAAAACGATATACTTAAACTTGTCGCTTTAGTAAACCCTTCAGCAGATCGATTAATTCGCTTCGCGTCTTTGCTTGATTTACGGCAACCTTAACCGCACCAGAATGCTCGATACCTTTAAGATACCAAGCGGTGTGCTTGCGCATTTCCATGATTGTGAGATGTTCCGGCTTATAAGTGAGCATCCAATCGATTTGTTGTTCAATAATTGCAATTCTTGCAGCCAAATCTGGCGATGGTTTATAGGTACCTGTTGTTAAGAAGTCGTTGATTTGCTCAAACAACCAGGGTCTTCCCTGAACACCGCGCCCCACCATAATGCCGTCACAGCCTGTATGCTCAAACATGCGCTTGGCATCTTCTGGTGCAAAAATATCGCCGTTTCCTATGACAGGTATGGCCACGTTCGCCTTCACTTTAGCGATTGCATCCCAATCTGCTTTTCCCGAATAAAATTGCTCTCGAGTACGTCCATGTAAAGTGAGTGCATCCGCTCCCGCAGCTTCTAGGCCTTTTGCAAAGGATATCGCATTGACCGAACCATCGTCCCAGCCTTTTCTAAACTTTACAGTAACAGGTTTTTTTGAAACCGCCTTAACAGCGCGAACAATTTCGAAAGCTAATTCTGGCGTGCGCATAAGTGCAGAACCATCGCCGTTTTTTATAATTTTAGGAGCTGGGCAGCCCATGTTGATATCGATAATATCGATAGGTTCAAAATTGAGTATTTGCTCGGTTATCTTTGCCATGACGGCTGGATCTGATCCAAAAATTTGAAGTACTACAGGGCGCTCCTCTGGATGAATATCCATAAGTTCACGCGTTTGATTGTTCTGATATGCTAAAGCTTTGGCACTCACCATTTCTGTGACCACAACCGGGCAGCCAAAACCCTTGCAAAGCCTTCTAAAGGCAAGATCAGTCACGCCGGCCATAGGCGCCAAAAACACGTTGCCCCCAAGGTCCACGTTGCCAATTATCATGTTTGCCTCCAATGGTAAATTAGCGATTCATCATGTATATTGCATAAAGGCCGTCGAGGGTTAAGTGACGGTCGACGACGGTAATGGTTTCTGAATCTTGAGCTACCATGCCCGAAAGACCTCCAGTAGCCACTACAGTAATATCGCCAGTGACACCCATTTCTTGCTTCATGCGTCGAACGATATAGTCCATGGCCCCAATATTGCCGTAAATCAAGCCAGCTTGAATACTTTGAGTTGTATTTTTGCAAATGACGCGATTTGGCTTTTCGAGCTCTACGCGGGTGAGTTTAGCTGCGGAATTTGTCAGCGCTTCGCTAGAGATCTTTACTCCAGGCATAATGGCGCCCCCCAAGTACTCGCAGTGTTCATTGATGGCGCAGAAGGTGGTTGCAGTGCCAAAGTCTACCACGATAATAGGGCCACCGTACTTTTTAAAGGCCGCCACACCGTTAACAATGCGATCGGCGCCCACTTGTCGCGGGTTGTCGTACTTGATGTTCATGCCCGTCTTCACTCCTGGACCAATAACAATGGCTTTGGTGTTGCAGTATTT
>CALFXQ010000296.1 GCA_937958285.1 uncultured Fusibacter sp.
CTTGCGATTGCTAGGTGAGTGCACAAAATAGCGCTAAGGGTGTCCCTGGTGGCACGATTTAGCTTAAAAATAGATAATCCCCACATGAACATCCTATCTGCGATGTTTATGTGGGGATTTAGTCGTATAGTCGATAAACGTGCCACTGGGGACACCCTACTGGAAATTTTGTGCGACTATGTACTCGCAACGCATGCGCTGCAAGGCCTGGCACGGTTTGAACTGGTAATTGTAAGGTTTCAAACTGTGCCAGGGGAACACGTCCCCAAATATGCTTCGCGCACCGCGGGGTCGCCCATCAGCTCTGCACCTGATCCGGTTTTGACAATCTGACCTTGTTCCAGCACATAGCCACGGCTGGCAATACTCAGGGCCTTATAGGCATTCTGTTCTACTAACAAAATGGTTTTGCCCATCTTTTGAATATTGACAATGATTTCGAAGATAGTATTCACAAGCAGAGGCGCCAACCCCAGCGACGGTTCATCGAGTAGAATCAAGTCGGGGTTTGACATGAGTCCCCTGCCCATGGCCAGCATCTGCTGTTCGCCGCCACTGAGGGTGCCCGCCATCTGAACTTTTCGCTCAAGCAGCCTCGGGAACAAGGCATACACATCCAATAGATCCGACTGCACCTTGGCCTTGTCTTTTCGCAGGTAGGCCCCCATCATGAGGTTGTCTGCCACAGTGAGATTTGCAAAGATTAGGCGCCCTTCTGGCACTTGCGAAATTCCAAGCGCCACAATTTTGTGCACGGATTTTGGCAAGGGCTGTCCCTTATAAGTGACCACGCCTTGGGCGTTTTTCACCACAGAGCAAATGGCATTTAAAAGGGTGCTCTTACCCGCACCATTGCTGCCGATAATCGATACTATTTCTCCGGGCTGCACGTCGATATCGACCCCTCTAAGGGCGTGAATACCGCCATAATAGACATTCAGATCTTTTATCTCTAACATGACGGCTCCTCCTTACCCAAATAGGCCTCGATTACTTTTGGATGTCGCTGAATATCTTTTGGAAAGCCAGTGGCCAATTCACGGCCAAAATTCAAGACAGTAATGCGATCGCAGAGTTTCATAATCAAATCCATGTGATGCTCGATCATCAAGATCGAGAGATTGAACTCCTTTCTGATTTGATCGATAAGACTTAGCAATTGAAGGGTTTCTTCGCCGTTCATGCCTGCAGCTGGTTCATCTAACAACAAGAGCTTGGGCTTAAGGGCCAAGGCACGGGCGATTTCTAGCCTGCGCTGAATGCCATAGGGCAAGTTGGTCGCCACCATATTGCGAAACTGACTTAGACCCATTAACGAGAGCAAATGCTCTGCTAGGGCATGTAAGTTCGCCTCGCCACTGCGATATTTCCTCGACTTGACAACCGCGTCTAGGAACGTGTAATTCTCGTTGAAATGACAGGCAATTAAGATGTTTTCGTAGGTCGTCAGATTCTTGAAAAGGCGAATATTTTGGAAGGTTCTCGTTATGCCGCGGTCGACGATTTTATGGGTTGGCAGCTGGTCGATACGCGCGCCATCGAACCACACTTCACCCTCGGAAAGCTGATAGACAGCCGTAATCAAGTTGAAAATCGTAGTTTTACCCGCACCATTTGGGCCAATCAGCCCATAGATTTCACCGGGTTCTACGGCAACATTCACCTCACCCACAGCGGTGAGACCCCCAAAGCGCTTTGTCACACCTTTAAGTTGCAATAAGCTCATTGTGCCCTCCATTTTCGAATCCATTTAAAGGGTGTAAATTCTTTGCCCCCCATGAGACCTTGAGGTCTTGAAATCATAATGAGCACCACCGCCGCACCGTAGAGCACCAAACGCCACTCTTGTACATTCCTAAGGAATTCTGGAAGTGCTGTTAACACCACCGCACCCAAAACAGAACCTGTAACGCTTCCTAAGCCTCCAAAAATCACGATAATAGTCAGCTCTGTAGACTTGACCATTTGGAACATTTTAGGCTGTAAGAAGCCAATATAATGCGCCAACATGCCACCTGCCATACCTGCGTAGACCGCGCTAATTACCAAAGACTTAAGCTTGTACTTAAAGACGTCGATGCCGACCATACTCGAGGCCAACTCCTCTTCACGAATGGCTTTCATGCATCTTCCATGTTTGGATTGAATCAGATGGACGAGTACCAAAATGCCGATGGCATTTAAGATGACCACGTTTAGGAGCGTGGTGTGGTTTGCAATCCCAGGCCAACCTCTAGCGCCGCCAAAGACCTGCAAATTGTCTAGAATAAGGCGAATAGCCTCCCCAAAGCCCAATGTGGCAATAATAAAATAGTCACCTTTTA
>CALFXQ010000297.1 GCA_937958285.1 uncultured Fusibacter sp.
TTTCAAGGCTTTGAAATATCAATTTGTCAAAAAGTATACAAGCATATTTTCTCGAAAGGCGTTCACATCTGAGTAGGTTGTGATATGCTATATTGGGTATAAGACCGTCGTGTTACCAAAAGGAGGCACACATGTTCGATAAAGAGAGAGTCGTCAGTGTCAAAGCAGCTTTTGACGCTTTCGAAGAAAAGGTAAAGGCACAAGCAGTAAAAAGACCAGAGCGCTATGAGACGTTTTTTACAGGATCAGGTGATCCGGTAAAAGTGGTTTATGGTCCTCACGATATTGCACATCTCGATTACGATCGCGATTTGGGTTTACCAGGGCAATATCCTTACACGCGCAGTGTTCAAACGAATCTGTACCGTGGCAAGTTGTGGACAATGCGTATGTACGCGGGTTTTGCAACGGCAGAAGAATCTAACAAGCGTTACAAGTACCTTGTAGAGCAAGGTTCGATGGGCCTTTCTGTGGCATTCGACTTGCCAACACAAATTGGCTACGATTCAGATCATGCTTTGTCTGAAGGTGAAGTTGGCAAAGTGGGTGTGGCTATTGACTCCCTAGCCGATATGGAAATTCTTTTCGATGGCCTTCCCCTCGACAAAGTTTCGACGTCAATGACGATTAACGCACCTGCCTCTGTACTATTGGCCATGTATATCGCTGTGGCAGAAAAGCAAGGCGTCGCTGCAGATCAACTGCGCGGCACCATTCAAAACGACATCCTAAAAGAGTATATTGCGCGTGGTACATATATCTTCCCAACAGAAGAGTCTATGCGCCTCATTACTAATATCTTCGAATACTGCGCTGCTCATGTACCGCAGTGGAATACGATTTCTATTTCTGGCTACCATATCCGCGAAGCGGGTTCAACGGCAGCGCAAGAGGTTGGCTTCACATTGGCAGATGGTATTGCATACGTAGATGCAGCAATTGCTGCGGGCATGGATGTAGATACTTTTGCGCCACGTCTTTCCTTCTTCTTCAACGCACACAATGATTTACTAGAAGAAGTCTCAAAGTTCCGCGCTGCGAGAAAACTCTGGGCGCAAATTATGAAAGAGCGCTACGGCGCAAAAGATCCAAAGTCAATGCAGCTTAAGTTCCACACCCAAACTGGTGGTTCAACGCTTACAGCTCAACAAACAGAAAACAATATTGTACGCGTCGCAATCCAAACCCTTGCTGCTGTTCTTGGTGGCACACAGTCATTGCACACCAACTCAAAAGACGAAGCGTTGGCGCTTCCAACTGAAGATTCAGTGCGCACGGCTCTCAGAACACAACAAGTTGTCGCCTTCGAATCTGGCGTTACAAATACAGTAGATCCACTTGCTGGTTCATACTATATCGAAGCTAAGACTCAAGAAATTGCAGATCGTGCAATGGCATACATTAAGAAAATCGACGAACTCGGCGGTGCACCAAAGGCCATCGATTTAGGTTACATTCAACAAGAGATTATGGATGCCGCTTATACGTACCAAAAAGACGTAGAAACTGGCAAGACCATCGTTGTGGGTATGAATAAGTTCCAAATCAAAGAAGAAGCACCAAAAGGCCTCTTGAGAGTAGATCCAATTGTCGGCGAAAATGCAAAGGCGAAGCTCAAAAAGCTCCGCGCTGAGCGCGATAATGCAGCTGTTACTGCTACCCTCGATGCACTGAGAAAAGCTTGTGAAGGTACAGACAACGTGATGCCATTTATCTTGGCTGCTGTTAAGACATATGCGACACTAGGCGAAATCTGCGGCGTGATGCGCGAAGTCTTTGGCGAGTATCAACAGAGCGTTAACATCTAGGTCATAGGGAGGCTGAAATTATGGAAAGACCAATTCGCGTCATCGTTGCCAAACCGGGCCTAGACGGCCATGACCGCGGTGCAAAAGTAATCGCACGCGCGCTCAGAGATGCTGGCATGGAAGTTATTTATACAGGCTTAAGACAAACACCTGAGCAAATTGTCAATGCAGTGGTTCAAGAAGATGCCGATTGTGTGGCGCTCTCGATACTCTCTGGTGCACACAATACTTTGCTTCCCAAGGTGGTTGAACTCTTAAATGCAGAAGGTGCTCAAGATGTGCTTGTTATCGGCGGTGGCGTTATTCCCGAAGAAGACATCCCATTCCTCAAAGAGCAAGGCGTTGCAGAAATCTTTACACCGGGTACACCAACTACGGTTACTATTGATTTTATTCGCGCTAACATTAAAAGATAAGGCCAAGCAATAACTAGAAGCGCTATTTATCAGGCGCTCGGCATGTCCGAGCGCCTCTTTTACCCATCCAAGGGGTTGGGGGGGACGATGGATATCCATACACTACAAGATCGGTTGCTTCAAGGGGATCGCAGAGCGGCAGCGCGACTGATTACCCTAATCGAAAATCACGACCCTGAGGGTCATGCCATTTTAAAAGCACTTTATCATCTGTCGGGCAAGGCCTATGTTATTGGCATTACTGGCCCACCAGGCGCAGGAAAGAGCACGCTAACCGACAAACTCGTCAAGCTCGTGCGCAAACTCAATTTGAAAGTTGCAGTCATAGCAGTAGATCCCACGAGTCCATATACAGGTGGTGCCATTTTGGGCGACCGCATTCGCATGAGCGATGTGGCCACAGATCCTGGTGTATTTATAAGATCAATGGGTGCAAGAGGTCACTTGGGAGGCATCTCAGAGGCCACTGCTTCGGCTGTTAAAATACTAGATATCTACGGCGCAGATTACATCTTCGTCGAGACTGTCGGCGTCGGTCAATCCGAAATCGACATTGTCAAAAACTGCGATACCACCGTGATGGTCATGGTGCCTGGCCTTGGCGACGATATTCAAGCGATTAAGGCAGGCGTCATGGAAATTGGCGATGTGTTTGCGGTCAACAAAGCAGATCGCGACGGCGCTCAAAAGACTGCACGCGAGATCAACACGATGTTAGACTTTAGTCCAAAGGCTTGGCGACCGCCGGTGTCTATGGCAGTTGCAGTAAAAAACGAAGGCATCGATACACTGATGGCCCATATTATGGATCATAAGCACTATCTCGAATCCGAAGGTCTCTTGGCACAGCGCCGCCGAGACAACGCGAAGTCCGAGTTGATCGAGCGGGTAAAAGACGCGGTGCTGTCGGCACTGCTGAAAGACCAAGAGAGTCTAGATCGCGTAGAGACCTTGGCGGATTTAGTTGCGGGCCGACAAGAAGATCCTTACACGGCAGTATCTAAGCTACTTGAGGGAATTCGCTTAGCACGTTAAGTTCTCAATAGGTTGAGGATAACCTTTTAAATAAATCACGCTGTATCCTTGAATATTTTGAAGTCAGTTCAAGCAATAAGAGGAGGATGAGGATGAAAGCATTAAAAGTGGACCATATTGGTATCGCAGTAAAGAACTTAGAAGAATCCTTGGCTTTTTACACGGATATTCTTGGTTTAGAGTGCCAGGGCACAGAAATTGTCGAAGAGCAAAAGGTGAAAGTTGCATTTTTGCCCTTGGGCGATACAGAAGTAGAGCTTTTAGAGTCTACATCTGAAGATGGACCGATTGCCAAGTTCATCGAAAAGAATGGCGAAGGGATTCAGCATATTGCCTTTAAAGTCGACAATATCGAAGAGGCTATTGCACATATGTTGTCTAAAGGAATGAAGATGATCGACGAACAACCGCGTTATGGCGCAGGTGGCGCAAAGATTGCATTTGTACACCCCAAGAGCACGAACCGCGTCTTAGTGGAATTGTCCGAGCGATAAGTCTTAAATAGGAGGAAAAGACCTTGTCTGAAACACTCAAAAAATTGGAACAGCTGCGCAAAGCTAAGCAAGTAATCGAGCTAGGTGGCGGAGAAAAGCGTATTACAAAGCAACACGAAAGTGGCAAATTGACTGCTCGTGAGCGTATTAATCTCCTTTTCGACGGAGGGACTTTTGTCGAGCTAGATGCATTTGTCAAACACCGATGCACAAATTTTGGCATGGAGAAAACAGATGCACCGGCTGAAGGTGTCGTAACTGGCTATGGTATGGTAGATGGCCGTTTGGTCTACGCTTTTGCTCAAGATTTCACTGTAGTTGGTGGTTCTTTAGGCGAAATGCATGCGGCTAAAATCGTAAAGGTACTAGATAATGCCCTAAAAGTTGGGGCTCCAGTTGTTGGCCTTAACGATTCAGGTGGCGCGCGTATTCAAGAGGCTGTCGATGCCCTTTCTGGTTATGGCAAAATCTTCTTCCGCAATACCCTTGCTTCTGGTGTAATCCCACAAATTACTGCAATTATGGGACCTTGTGCCGGTGGCGCGGTTTACTCGCCTGCCCTTAATGACTTTATCTTTATGGTCGACAAAACTTCTCAAATGTTTATCACTGGACCACAGGTCATTGAGACAGTAACGGGTGAGAAGGTAACGGCAGAAGCTTTAGGCGGCGCGATGACCCACAATAAAACATCGGGCGTTGCGCATTTCTTGAGTCAAAACGACGAAGTTTGTATTGCAGATATTCGCCGATTGCTCAGTTTCTTGCCGTCAAACAATATGGAAACTGCACCAGTTTTCGAATCAGACGATCTCAATCGCATGGAAGAAGCGCTAGATTCTCTGATTCCCGATAATCCTAATAAGCCTTACGATGTGCATGAAGTGATTCGCGCGATTGTAGATAATGGCGATTTTATGGATGTTCAACCTTACTTTGCCGCTAATATTGTAACGGGCTTTGGCCGTTTGAATGGACGTTCAGTTGGTATTATTGCAAATCAACCGAAAGTTTTGGCGGGGTGCTTAGATGTTGATGCATCTGATAAATGTGCGCGCTTTGTAAGAACTTGTGATGCCTTTAATATTCCTATCCTGAATATTGTAGACGTTCCAGGCTTTTTACCTGGTACAGGCCAAGAGTATAACGGCATTATCCGCCACGGCGCGAAGATGCTCTATGCTTACTCTGAAGCCACAGTGCCAAAGATTACATTAATCACACGCAAAGCTTATGGTGGTGCTTACTTGGCAATGTGCTCAAAAGAATTGGGCGCAGATATTGTTCTTGCGTGGCCAACTGCAGAAATTGCCGTTATGGGTCCTCAAGGTGCGGCTAATATCATCTTTAGAGAAGTTGTAAGTAAGGCAGATGACCCGATTGCAATGAGAAAGCAAAAGATTGATGAGTACACTGAAGAGTTTGCGACGCCATATAAAGCTGCTGAGCGCGGTTTTGTCGACGACGTCATCGAGCCGAGTGCTTCCCGCCCAAGATTGATTGATGCCTTTAATATGCTTCAAGGGAAGCGCGAACAGCGTCCTGGCAAGAAGCACGGCAACATTCCACTCTAGAAAGAGGATTACTGAAAAGAGGTTTATAGATGGATGGAATGAAACAACTAATAGACAGTTTAAAAGATATAGAGACGCTTCAGGCGATGCCCATGGGCGAAAAACTCTTGGCGGGTTTGGCAGTTGCATTTATTGGCATCACCATTACCTTTCTCGGGCTTATGTTGCTTTGGGGCGCGATTGCTTTAATGTCAAAGCTTCTGTATAAGCCTGTGGCAAATCCCGTCAAGGTGATTAACCAAACCAAGCCTCAAGATATGGCGGTTGCAAAAGTTGAAGGCGCAAGTCCTGCTGCTATTGCCGGTGAAGCACAAGAAGATGAATTAATCGCGGTTATTACTGCAGCGGTGGCAGCATCTTTAAAGACGAGTATTCATAATATTGTGGTGCGAAATATCGTGAGAATCCCAGATGAAACACCGGCATGGGCGAGATCTGGTCGTGTAGATCAAATCAATGGGCGATTTTAGTAGATCCTTAACTGAGAGTGATTAGGAGGCATATTAACAATGAGAAAGTTTAACATTACTGTAAATGGTAAGGCATACGAAGTAGAAGTAGAAGAAGTGGGTGCGGTTGGTACACCTGTATCTCGCCCTCAAGCAGCACCAGTAGCAAGACCTGCAGTAGCTCCAACAGCAGCACCTGCAACAGCACCTGCAGCAGCACCTGCTCCTGCACCAGCGGCGGCAGCGGCACCAGCGCCAGCAGCTGGAAGCGGCGAAATGGTCAATGCGCCAATGCCTGGTACAATTTTAGATTTAAAAGTTGCAGTGGGCGACAGTGTGGTTTCTGGCGATGTCCTTTGTATTCTAGAAGCGATGAAAATGGAAAATGAGATTATGGCACCTACAGCTGGCAAAATCGTGTCAATTCACGTGACAAAGGGTGCATCTGTCAATTCTGGAGATGTGTTAATCGTGATCGGTTAGCCTTCTAACAGAAAGGGGATACATTCATGTTTGAAGTGTTTAGTGAATTTTATCAAAGTTCGGGTTTGTATGCGCTTCTAAACGGCGCAGATGGATTTGACTATAAGACCGTCATTATGATTATCATTGCATGTGTATTGCTATTTTTAGCGATTAAAAAAGGTTTCGAGCCATTGCTATTGGTTCCAATTGCCTTTGGCATGCTCCTCACAAATTTGCCACTTGGCGGCATGATGGATAAGCCAATCATGACCTTTATTGGCGAAGCAGGAGGAAAGGCAATACACACTGGATACATGTTGTGGCCCACACAAACGGGTTTGCAAGAACTTCCCTATGGTATTGAACAAGTAGGTGGGTTATTCTACTATTTATTAAGTGGCGTAAAGTTGGGTATATTCCCACCATTAATCTTTCTAGGTGTTGGCGCAATGACAGATTTTGGTCCGCTTATTGCAAATCCAAAGTCATTATTACTCGGCGCTGCAGCGCAGTTAGGTATATTCGCTACATTTATTGGTGCGTTGTTCCTAGGCTTTAATGGACCAGAAGCGGCATCTATTGCTATTATTGGTGGTGCAGACGGCCCAACGGCAATCTTCTTAACGTCAAAACTTGCGCCTCATCTATTGGGTGCCATTGCGGTGGCTGCATATTCCTATATGGCACTAGTGCCAGTTATTCAGCCTCCAATTATGATGCTTTTAACCACGAAAAAAGAGCGCATGACTAAGATGGATCAGCTTCGCAATGTCACTAAAACCGAGAAGATTATCTTCCCAATTGCGGTAACGGTGATTGTTTCCATGATGGTGCCACCAGCAACACCACTTGTTGGTATGCTTATGCTTGGCAATCTCTTTAGAGAGTGTGGCGTTACTGCAAGACTAGAAGATACGGCAAAAAATCAGTTAATCAACATCGTCACTATTTTCTTAGGGGTTTCAGTAGGTGCAACTGCAACAGCTGAATCTTTCTTAAACGAGCAAACCATCAAAATTATCATCTTAGGTGTAATCGCCTTCGGCATTGGCACTGCAGGTGGTGTGTTGTTTGGAAAACTTATGTATATTGTGACAGGTGGTAAAGTTAATCCACTTATCGGGTCGGCTGGGGTTTCGGCGGTGCCTATGGCAGCGCGTGTTTCTCAGGTAGTTGGTCAGAAAGAGAACCCTTCAAACTTCCTTTTAATGCACGCCATGGGTCCAAATGTGGCGGGGGTTATAGGCTCTGCAATTGCTGCAGGCGTTTTGCTAAATATGTTTCAGTAGTCTATTACAAACTACTATTGAGGAGTCCGAAAGGACTCCTCAATTCTATGTTTTTGAGTTATAATGAAGCATCGGTTTTATTGGAGGCACTATGCGCGCAGAGATTTTAAAATTACTCAAAGCAAATCCTCATACCTATGTAAGTGGAGAAGCCTTAATAAAAGCCACGGGTATAAGCCGTCAAGGGGTTTGGAAGCATATACAAGCGTTGATTGACGAAGGCTATCTTATTACGAGTACCAAGGGTCAAGGTTATCGGTTAGAATCCAGTCCTGTAAGGCTCACACAGACGCAAATGGACGCGTTGGTCAGCGATTATCCTTTTATAGAAAAGGCATATCACTTTGACTCCATCGGTTCTACAAATGCCTTTCTTAAGGAGCATGCAAAGCGAGTATCAACAGCTTTGGCAGTGGCAGACGAACAAACCGCAGGTCGTGGTCGATTAGGCCGTGCTTGGGCCTCAGCTAAGGCGGAGGGTCTTTGGATGTCATTACTGCTTCGTCCGCCCATTCAACCGGTAAAGGCGAGTATGCTCACTCAAGTTGTGGCGGTATCTATGGTCAAGGCGCTGAGCGTGTTTAAAGACATCACTATTAGCATTAAGTGGCCCAATGATCTGTGGATTGGAGAGCAAAAGGTCTGCGGCATTCTCACGGAAATGGCTTCAGAGCTTCATGCCATAGAGTATGTAGTGGTTGGGATCGGTTTAAATCTCACACAAGCGCAGTTTCCAGAGGAACTTTCACAAGTGGCAACATCGCTAAATAAACACACCAACACTTCAATTTCTAGACTTGAGTTGATTCAGAGGTTTTTAGAGTGCTTTAGCGATGATTATAACCAATTTATAGAAGACGGCGACCTCAGTGCATTTGTGCCTTTTCTCAACGAAAAAGCCTACCTGAATGGTCACACGATCTGGATCTCAGATCAACCCCAGGCCGATTACCGCGCCATAGGCGTGAATGTAATGGGTGAACTGATAATCGAAGATTCAGATGGCAATCAAAAGGGACTCACCTATGGTGAAGTTAGCGTGCGGAGGAAAAGCTATGCTCTTGGCATTTGATGTTGGCAATACAAACGTGGTTTTAGGCATCTTCGAAATTGAATCTGGGACGCTATTACAGCAGTGGAGAATATCCACAGATCGGTCAAAAACCTCAGATGAAATAGGTATGATCGTCCATCAGTTATTTTCCTATCACAATCTAAAGCTTTCTGATGTGCAATCGGTGATCATCTCATCTGTCGTACCTCAGATCATGTATTCCCTTCAACATATGGCAATCAAATACTGCAACAC
>CALFXQ010000298.1 GCA_937958285.1 uncultured Fusibacter sp.
CGTCACAATTTCGAGATGCTCAGGCGAGGTGTTTTCGACAATACCGAGAATATTCAGGGTTTGAATAGGCTCTCTTTCGAGGAGGTGTTTAAGGGGTTGTTGGAGCGCATTTACTTTAATGAGGGAATCTGCCATGCTTTGATCCTAGAGGCGCTGTTTATAGAGGGATTCAGCACGTGTAGTTATAAAATCTTCTCGGCGTTGATCTAATCTGTTTACAAATTCGTTAAGCGCAGGATCTTCCGTTTCAATCATATCGCGTAGGCCTTCATAAGATTCCATCATATTTATACTGACGCTCAAATATGCATTTAGAATGCTAATCTGACATTGATTGTAGAGTTCGTCGTCTTCTGTACCGTTGATTACAGCTTGGTATAGGTCTACTGCACCTATAAAGTCGTGAAAGTAGAGTGGACCAACAATATCTGCATAAAGTTTTAACGCGCGAAAATGGAGAACATCTTCTTGTTTTTCGTCGAGAATGATTTTTAAATCTTCTAGTGCCTCTTGGAATTGCATGTTTTTTACTAACTCAACTGCATTTTGATAGTGTTTCTCGTTCATAAATAACCTCACATCAATCACGTAGTCTAAATGGCGTTTAAGTTGTTGTAAATCATAATCAGTGTTTGTAAACCGGTGTTATAAGTATAGCAAAATCACATAAACTGCGCTAGCAGATAAGGCAAATAACAGAAGTCCAAAGTTTATGACCTTCAAGCCCTTTCCTGCGATTTCTTTAAATGTAACACTTAGGCCCATGGCAGTCATCGCAAGTAATATAAACTGTTGGCTAGCCACTTGGCCAATGGAGACAAGCTCGGTGGGCAAAAGTCCGGTGGCTTTAATGGCAGTAGCAATAATAAAGCCCCAAAGATAAGTGGGTATATGGGATCTCTTTTTTATACTGTCGGCATCGGGCGAAAAATGGATGCTCAGGGCAATAGAAATGGGAACGAGCATCATCACGCGCATCATCTTAACAAAAGTGCCGATTTCACCTGCGTAGTCACCGCGCACAAAAGCCCCTGCAATAGCGTGGGCAACCCCGTGAAGTGTCATTCCAGCCCAAATTCCAAATTCGATATCTGTAAGTGAAGAAAAACTCGAGATGGCCGCCATAAAAAGCACGCCCAATGCGCCCAAAAAACTCACTAAAGTCACTGCGAGAACAGATTCTTCTTTTGAGGCCTTTATAGTAGGGGCCAAAGCGACGACAGCTGCCGCGCCGCATATGCTAGAGCCCACACCTACTAAAGCGGCCAATTTTGGTGAGAGTTTAAAAAAGCGATTGAAAATGTATACAAGAACCAGAATGGTTATAACGTAGACGATAACGCTTAGAATCAGTGGCAAACCCATTGTGCCGATTTCACTTGGATTGAGCTTTAATCCAAGAAGAACAATGCCAAAGAGTAGAAGTGTCTTTTGCGAGAAGTCGATTCCCGCTTTAAACCATTTAGCAGTGCCCACTAAATTATTGAGTAACATACCGAGTATGATGGCAATCGTGAGGGTTTCCAGCTGAAACCACGCAGAAATCCAATTGCCAATGACAGTGGCCATGAGTGCAATGACGCCGACATATACGAGGCCAGGTACCATTTGCAAAAAAGGTGTTGCCTTTTGAACCACATTGTTCATTTCTTAGTCCTTTGTGCCTTCGCCAAGACCACTTCTAAGGGCATCAATGGCCTCATTGGCCAACTGATCTGCGCGATTGTTGTACTGAATACCTGTGAGATAGCGTTCAAAGGGCATTTGAATGCCATAGTCGTTGATAAATTTAGCGTGCCATTTTTTTATTTCTGCGGTGTGATTGACATCTAAGTGACCTTTCACTTTAAAAAAGAGCACTTGCGGATGACGCTGAACCAACTGTAGTAGCTCAACCCAAAGGTCTTGATTTTCTACTGGTTCTTTTTTGCTGTTGCGCCAGCCGTTTTTTTGCCAATTTACATGCCACTTTTGATGAAAACAGTTGACGATATAGGCACTATCCGAATAGACACTCACGCTTATATCTACATTTTGAATCGCCCTTAGGCCCTCTATAAGTGCAGTTAACTCCATGCGGTTATTGGTGGTATTGACAGTGCCACCTTTAAGCTCTTTAATGTGCTCTTTATAGACTAGTACTGTGCCCCAGCCACCAATATTGATTTCCGATTGGTTTCCAGAACAACCGCCATCGCAATAGATATGAATCATTTGACCTCCTAATAGTCCGACGCCTTGATTATAGCATAAATTGAAAGGTTGGGTTTGGTGTTTTGGAGACCATTTTCACATAATCAACTACGAGAAAAGGATTTCACTAGGTGATTAAACTGAATAGTTTAATTTGTATAGTCTGAATAAACGAATTAATTTGAATTGTCAGTTAAAATGTTTTATCATAAAGCTGTGGAGGTGGTGACGTGGATCGATATGATATTTCAATATTAAAGCGCCTTCAAGAGAACGCGCGACTGTCAACTGCTGAAATTGGAAGAAGTATCGGACTTTCAACGACAGCGACAAAAGAACGCATTAAAAAGCTTGAAGATGAGGGCGTGATTCAAGCCTATCATGCGAAGCTAGATGCCAAGTCTGTGGGATTTTCACTTGTGGCATTTATCACTGTTCCCGTTGGTGATATTGGCATTAAAGAGATGGGCGAGCGACTCTTGGCGACAGAAGAGGTGCTGGAGTGTCATAAAGTGACAGGCAATACGTGCTTCCTCGTGAAAGTAAAAGTGAGAGATGCAGATCACCTTGAACATTTAGTGGATAGCATCAATCAATATGCGAGAAATACATATACGTATCTTGTTCTGTCAACACTAAAAGAAGAAGGGTTACTGCCATTAACAACAGATGATGATGATCAAAACGATTAGGAGGAAGTATGTTTAAGACCATTGAAGATGCAATGCAATATGTAGAGCGCGAGCGTGTAGACTTTGTGGATTTTAAAGTGATAGATTTGGCGGGAAGATGGCATCATCTCACGATTCCGGCAAAGCGACTCAATGTGCATACCATGACTTATGGCATAGGATTTGACGGCTCTAGCTATGGCTTTAAAACGGTAGAAAAGTCAGATATGGTGTTTATTCCTGATTTAGAAACGGCATTTATCGATCCCTTTGCTAAAGATAAAACACTTGTCTTTATTGCCAATATCTATAACCTCACAGGTGGCTTGCATCGCTATTCAGCCGATCCGCGTTTTATATCCAAAAAGGCTGAAGACTATATGAAAGAAACGGGCATTGCAGATTATTCGATGTTTGGTCCGGAGTTTGAATTTTACATTCTCGATCATTTCTCTTATCATTTGTCCCCACACTATACGTGCATCGATTTAGATTCAGAGCAGGCAGAATGGAATACAGGACACGATACCTCTAAAAATACAGGATATAAGGTTCGTCATAAAGGCGGATACCATATCGATATTCCCTACGATGTCAACTTCGACCTTCGAAATCAGATGGTACAGCAACTCGAGCAACTCGATGTTCCCGTAAAATATCATCATCCAGAAGTTGGTGGTCCAGGACAGCTCGAAATTGAATTGATGCTCGATAGCAGCGATAAGATGGCCGACCGCACCATGAAACTAAAATATGTGCTAAAGAACATGGCCATACGTGCTGGCAAGACGGTTACCTTTATGCCAAAGCCTTTTTACAAAGAGGCAGGCAATGGCATGCACGTTCACATGCACCTGTTTAAAGAGGGAAGACCTTTGTTCTACGATGAAAATGGTTATTCAGGCATGTCTCAAATGGCGCTCTATGCCATTGGCGGTGTGCTAAAACACTCGGCTGCTTTAATGGGCATCACAAATCCATCCACTAATTCTTATAAGCGATTAGTTCCTGGCTATGAAGCGCCAGTAAGCATTTGCTTTGCCACGGCAAATAGAAGTGCGGTCATTAGAATTCCCGGCTATGCCAATGCACCAGAAGACAAGCGCTTTGAATTTAGGCCCTCCGACGCAACGAGCAATCCCTACTTGTGTTACTCTGCACTCTTAATGGCCATGCTAGATGGTATAGAAAACAAAATTGACCCTTTGAAAGAAGGCTTTGGCCCTTGGGATGTGAACATCTTTGAATTGCCAGACGAAGATAAGGCTAAAATCAAGGGTCTTCCCACAAGTCTTTTCGAAGCTGCCGATGCCTTAGAGGCGGATTGTGACTTCCTTTTAAAGGGTGGTGTGTATACGCGAGACATAATCGACAATATCTTAAAAGCGATACGTAAAGATGCCGCTGAGGTAAACACAATACCACATCCAAAAGAATATGAGCTGTACTTTGATTTATAAGTCTAAGTCAGAATAACAGAATAACAGAAAAACAGATAAAAAGACTCACAGCCACTTGATGAAAACTTAAGGGCTGTGGGTCTAATACTTTACGGCTTAATCTGCGCTTCGGTGAAGACAAATTGTGATGAGCTATTGCGATACCACCCGGTGACCTTTTGGGACATTAGGGTGATTTTTTTGCGATAATACAGATTGAAAATTGGCGATTGATCGAGCAGTTGTTTCTCGATATTTCTAAAAGCATCTAAGGCTTCTGCTTCATCTGTTAATGAGAGGGCAGATTTTATCAAGTCGTCGATTGTGGGGTCATACCAGCCAATGATTTGAGTTAAAATGCCATCTTTTTGGAAGTTGGATAAGAAGGTCATGGGGTGAGGATAATCGCCACCAAAACCCAACATAATTAAATCGTATTCTCCTTTTAATGCACGGTCAAACAAATCTCCCCAAGGCATCGCCGTAACGGAAACATCGATATTGAGTGTCTCTTTCCAGTGTTTTGCAATAGCCTCGGCAACATTTTTGTCGGGGCCAGTATCCATGGCAAGGAGTTCTAGAGGTTGATTGAAGGCGTTGGATTCCTTTCGAATCTCTTCAATTGCAAGCTTTGCATCGGATACAGATGTAGGGGCGACTAAGGCGGTAAAGTCGTGGAAAGGTTGGCCGGCCAAGTGATAGTTGATTGGAACTAAGAATTGCGTAGCAATACCAGAACCTGAAATCACATCAGAGACGATCAAATCTCTTGGAATTGTTTGGTCCAACGCCTTTCTTAGGCGAATATCTTGAAACAATGGCTTGCGATGATTGACTACCATAAAGGAAGTACTAGGGGCAATGTGGGAGTGGACCTCGCTTTCAAGCTCTGGGTATGTTCGGAGTTTGCTCGGTTCAAGTTCGTAGATGCCATCTACTATCCCATCTTGGTACAATTGAATAGGGTCTTGGTCAGCCTTTAAAAAGTAATACGTAATGCGGTCAATGGCAATTGTGCTCGCATTCCAATAATTTGGATTTTTTTCGATTACCACGCGCTCATTTGGCACAATTTCGACCATCTTGTAAGGCCCATTTGAAATGTAGTCCTCGGGGTGTTGATCCCAATCAGGACCTCTACTTATAATCTGATCCACTAAAACAGGGGAAAGATTGATAAACGACATAAGATTCAAGAAAAAGGGCGTAGGACCAATAGTGTCGATCTGCACGGTATAATCGTCGATAGCCTTAATAGCAACATCTTCTTTTTTTAATGTACCCTGATTAAATGCACTGGCATTGACTACATAAGGCGAGAGGATGCCGACGTTTTTAGAGGCGGTCTGCGGGTCTAGAATATACAAAAAAGTATCTCGTACTTGTTGAGCGGTAATCCCTTCACCGTTTGTCCACTTGGCATTTTTTCGCAAGTAGAAGGTGAAACGCGTGTTCTCTTCACTCACTTCCCAACGCTCCGCAAGACCCGGAATAAGCTTGCCTTGCGAATCTTCCCTCAATAGAGGCTCATACACATGGTAAATAATCGGTGTGGCAAAGCTCTCATTTGTTTGTGTAGGATCTAATTCAGTTGGTGCACTCTGAAGTAAAAATCTAAATTCCTGAGTAGCCTCAGGCGCCTTAGCCTGACATCCGATAGAAAATAGGATAACAGCCATTAAAGACATTGTAAAAATCACATACGAAGCACTGATACCCTTGCCATGCAAATGCTTGCCAACAGATGACATTTTTAAGCCTCCTTTTTTAGAACATCATTGCACATCGAGTGTAGTCTTACAAAAAAGCTTAATCTGAAAACATGTGCCACGTGGCGCATGTGGTGAAGCAATAATGCTCCCACTAAATTCATCTTTAACAATCTGATAAATGCGACTTAATCCAAGTCCTGCGCGATGTGACAATTGGGAGGTCACGAGTGGCGTGAAAATCTCGTAGTATTCGTGGGGCTTTAAGCCTATGCCATCGTCAATGACACTCAAGGTCAACAGACCCAATCTTTCGTCAAAAGTAGCTTCTATGCTTATGGATAGCATTTCATTTGGCATTTGGGCGTGCCCAATGGCATTGTCGATGAGCTCATAGATAATTTCAGATAAGTACAGTGGCGATGCAATAACGGTCAAGGTATCGTCAAAGTTCACGTGCAGCTGGGTGTTGTCTCGAATATCGTTGGCTGAAGCCAAGATATACTGCGATGTTACAAGATTCTTAAGGTGAATAATCTCAGGTAAGCTGGTTTGCCTCGCTCGAGAAATATCGCTGATTCTTTCAATATAACTGCGACTTGTTTGGATGTTTTCGTACACGTGCTTCACAATATCGACGCCATCTATTAAGTGCTGTCGCAATTCAGTTTGGCCAAGACTTCTTTCGTCTAGAGATCTAAGAATTTCTTTAAGTCTGGACTCATAATAGGTCACGAGAGTAATGGCATTGCCAAGGGGCGTATTCATATTGTGGGACAATCCGACTAAAACCTTTGAAAGTGAAGCCATTTTCTCAGAAAGCGCCAATTGCTTTTGGGTTTCTCTGATTTCAACGAGCAAGGATTCAAGCTGCTGATTGGTTTCTAATAGCTCTTTTGTTCTGTGCTGTACGGTGATTTCTAGATTTTCATTTGCATTCTTGATGGTGTTAAAATTTTCTTGAAGTTGATTTTGCATGGCTGCAATTGCATTGGACAGTACACCTGCCTCATCTTTTCTAAGCAGATAACCGGAGCTGATATTGAGTTGATAATCTCCCTCGCCAATGGCTTGAATGCGTTTGGCCAAGTAACTGTAGGGCGCTGCAATGCGCTTTGCAAAGGAGTTTGTTATAATCAGAGTGATAAGGAGTACAACGCTAAATGTGATGCCGATAATCCAAAGAATGCGACTAAGACCAGAGAGGACATCTGACAGATGTACATTTGAAAAAATCAGCCAACCATTGTAGAGGCGTCGATAGGTCCACAATGAACCCGAGGTCTCAATGAAGGTACCATCTGCATCTGCCTTAATTGCACCGGTAGGTATGGCCTCAATAGAGGTGCTATTATCTGTAGTGCGCGTAATAAGAGGTAGGCCAGTTGAATTGGCAATCCAAAGTTTTCCGGTCGTTAGATAACTTGCGTTGTTCAAATCCCTTTGGAGTTGATTGTATGAAATATCGCTTCCAGCGTAACCAATGACCTTTCCGCCCTTTGTGATAGGTATAATGACAGTAATGATATTGGGTATTGATTTTTGCACCTTCCAGTAGCTCACACTTTCGGGGGGGATCTCTTCGATTAGGCCATTGAGGTTGAGATATTCAATTAATGCACCAGAGGGTTGTATATCGGGGATACTGTCTCGATTTTGATCTTGAAACCATATGGTCTTAAGCTGATTGCCTTCGCCGAGAATGGCCACATAGGCAGATCTAGAACTGTTGATTTGCGCAGCAAGTTGTACAGCGCCTTCAACGGATTTTACGTACTGCTCCTGATAGTCTTTATCTGAAGCAAAACGATCGATGTTAATGGTCAAAAGCACTTCATCTGCAATGGCTCTGGCAGATTTTTCTGCAGAACTGAATATTGATGTGATTTCGCGATGATTGTTTTCCATTGCGGTCTGAATGAAGTCTTGTGTACGTGTAATTAGGGTCGTTCTGGCGATGGACATGGCCGCTAAACTCACAATTAATAAGCTCATAAGAGCAATTGTTGTAAATATAATGGTGATGCGCGTGCTAAAACGGTAAGTTCGTGCCATAAAGCCCCTCTTTCATCAGTGCCATTTATATACCCCTTTAACCGTCAATTAGTCAAAATAAATTATCTTCGCGTTTATTCTGGTTTATGTAGACGAGATGTATTAAAATAGGAAAGACACCATAAAAGGGGGTGCGAAATGCAATCAGAAAACGAAGTTGCACAATACGCATTAGAAGCTGCTCAATTGAAGTTGACCATTGCGCGTCTAGTTTTAGAAATAGACACGATGCAAGACGGAAAACTAAAAATAGAATCCGAAAGACAAGAGCAAAACCGCTATCTTAAAGATGAAATGGGCTCGGCGCCAGGAGATTTTTTACAAGCGGTGGAGTTTAGCCAGACTTTACAAGCAGAGAAGCAACTATTAGAACAACGCGGTTATCAAGATCATCAAAAGGAACGCTACGAGCGTCTTTTGCCAAAACCGTATTTTGCACGCCTCGATTACAGTGAATCCGGTCAAAAAAACATTGAAACACTGTATATTGGCTATGGCAATTTTATGGATCCAAAGACCCTAGAGATATATATCTACGATTGGCGGACGCCTATTGCCAGCATATTTTACGATTTTCAAACGGGTCCGGTGTTTTACATGGCACCTGATGGCATGATTGAAGGACGTGTAGATTTAAAGCGACAGTTTGACATTCAAAAGGCGAAACTCATCGCCTACTACGACACTAAATTACACGTCGTAGACGATCGCCTGCTCGATGTGTTGGCAACGCGAACCGCAGGGCCGATGCACCAAATTGTCGAGACC
>CALFXQ010000299.1 GCA_937958285.1 uncultured Fusibacter sp.
AGAACGTCCTCAAGCACTGGCATTGGGTACGTTTGACGGGGTTCATATCGGTCACCAACAAGTGATTATGGGCATGATTTCCGCTGCGAAGGCACTGGATTACGATGCTTCCGTTTTTACTTTTTCCAATTTGCCAAAGCACTATCAGGGACATCAAGTTACTGAAGAGCGCATTCTTTGTATTGAAGATAAAATTGAACTCTTTGAGTCGATGGGCATCGACAATTTGTGGGTTGTTCCTTTCAACACACAAGTACAAGAAATGACACGAACATCTTTTTTATCGTTTTTAATCGAGCATCTCAACATGCGTCATGTGACAGTTGGATACAACTTTAGGTTTGGAAAAGGCGGCGAGGGCACAGCTCAGTGGCTCTTAGAAAATCAAGAACGCTTTGGATTTACATGTCACGTGATAGGTCCAATCGAAGATGGACACGGGGCAATTAGTTCCACGCGTATACGCGAGTTTTTAAAAATGGGGGACATTCAGCAGGCCAATCGCCTATTGGGCAGAACACACTATGTATCTGGCATTGTACATCCGGGCAAGCAGCTTGGGCGCACCATTGGGTATCCAACTGCAAATTTAAAGATTAGTCCTAATATGACGTTACTTCGCTCTGGGGTTTACATCACTGAAACCCAAGTCGCAGGTGTTCGCTATCAATCCGTGACTAACGTTGGTTACAATCCAACCTTCGATCAGGAGGAGTTCAATCTAGAAACTTATATTTTGAATTTCGACACATCCATCTACCACAGTCGCATTAAGGTGTACTTTCACGCGCGTATACGAGATGAGCTAAAATTCTCTGGTATAGAAGAGTTAAAGGCCTGGATTGCCAAAGATGTAGATGCAACGGTTGCTTATTTTGCCAAACACGAATTTGGAAAACACATTTACAAGACTATCGACATGTGATAAACTGTTTTAGTCGACTTAAGCGCGGTCATTCGATACTCCAACGACTCACTTTGCTTAAGCCTTGTTCAATAACCTTAAGGAGGCATTACATGATTACAAAAGTCAAAAAAGAAGCAGTTATTAAAGAGTTTGGCATTCAAGAAGGTGACACTGGTTCACCAGAAGTACAGGTTGCTATCTTAACTGCACGTATCGCAGAGCTCAACGAGCACTTAACAAGCCACCACAAAGATCACCACTCAAGACGCGGCCTTTTAAAAATGGTTGGTCACAGAAGAAATCTTCTTAACTACCTTAAAAACAAAGATATCGAGCGCTACAGAAGTCTTATCGCGCGCCTTGGCCTCAGAAAGTAATTTTTTCAAAAGCCAAACAAATCGAGTAATTCAAGCACCGCAGCCTCTGGTTGCGGTGTTTTTATGCTTGCTATCTTTATCGAGTTAGAGTATTCTATTATTAGGTGTTTAGACACCTTTATTTTTGTGCGAGTACTATTGGAATTTATGTTATTTGTCCTACTTGTTGTGCTGAAGAACGGTCTTCAGTAGACCAAGTAGGGTAAATTCCAATGGTGCCATAGGAGGTTACATGGAATTAAAAGCACACGTTTTTGAAACGCAAATCGCCGGCAGACCACTCAAAGTAGAGATTGGCAAAATGGCTACATTGGCAAATGGTTCATGCCTTGTAAGTTATGGCGATACGGTTGTTATTGTAGCAGCCACAGCATCTGCTAAACCAAGAGAGGGCATCGATTTCTTCCCACTCAGCATCGATTTCGAAGAGAAACTTTACTCTGTAGGAAAAATTCCTGGCGGCTTTATTAAGCGCGAAGGAAGACCTTCAGAAAAGGCGATTTTAACTGCACGTCTCATTGACCGTCCAGTGCGTCCGCTCTTCCCAGACGGCTACTTTAATGAAGTACAAGTTGTCGCTCAAGTGCTTTCTGTCGAGCAAGACAACACGCCCGATATTGTAGCAATGCTAGGCGCCTCAATTGCACTTTCAACATCTGACATTCCATTTGATGGTCCATTGGCAGGTGTAGTCGTTGGTCTAATCGACGGCCAATATGTGATTAACCCAACTGTAGAGCAAGCATCGCGCTCAAAATTGCACTTAGTTGTAGCGGGTACTGACGATGCCATCAATATGGTTGAGGCAGGCGCACAAATTATTTCAGAAGACGAGATGATTGGTGCTTTAAAAGCTGGCCACAACGAAATTAAACGCATTATTGCCTTTATCAACACAATCGTCGCTGAAATTGGCAAGCAAAAGCAAATCGTTCCACCACTTCCAGTCAACGAGGCGCTCGATGCTGCAATCGAGGCATACGCTCCCCGTATGAACGAGCTTGTGCGTATTCACGACAAACACGACCGCAATGCTGCAATCGACACTTTAAAAGAAGAGATGACAGCAGCATTAGTAGAAGCATTCCCAGAAGAGGCTGCACGCATTAAAGGTCTACTCAAAGCGCTCGAAAAGCGCGTAATGAGAAAAATGATCTTATCAGAAGCGATTCGCCCAGACGGCAGAACTGCGACTGAAGTTAGACCAATCAATGTAGAAGTGGGTATTCTTCCAAGAACTCACGGCTCTGGTCTCTTTACACGTGGTATCACGCAAGCCCTTACCATCACAACATTAGGTGCATTGGGTGAAGCACAGCGCATCGATGGCCTTGGACTCGACGAGAACAAGCGCTATATGCACCATTACAATTTCCCACCATACTCAGTTGGTGAAACAGGTCGTATGAATGGTCCAAACCGTCGTGCCATCGGCCACGGCGCATTGGCAGAGCGTGCTCTTGTCCCCGTACTACCTAAAGAAGAAGATTTCCCATACGCAATCCGCCTCGTTTCTGAAATCCTTACTTGTAATGGTTCTAGCTCACAGGCGAGTATTTGTGGCTCTTCACTTTCGCTTATGGATGCAGGGGTGCCAATTTCTGCACCGGTTGCAGGTATTGCAATGGGCCTTATCGAAGATAAGGGTGAAGTGGCAATTTTAAGTGATATTCAAGGCGTTGAAGACTTCCTAGGCGACATGGACTTCAAAGTAGCTGGTACTGCAGAGGGTATTACAGCGATGCAGATGGATATCAAAATTGAAGGCCTTAAGTGGTCGATTGTAGAAGCTGCTTTTGCACAGGCTAAAGCTGGCAGACTCCACATTCTTGGCGAA
>CALFXQ010000300.1 GCA_937958285.1 uncultured Fusibacter sp.
TTGGCCTGATCAAAGGCAATGTGCTTTTGCAAATATGCTAGTCTTTCAGTTAAAAGACGCGCTACTTCAGCCTTGTCATCCGCTTTAACTGCTGCAACCAGTGCTTCGTGCATGGCTTTTGCCACTTCTTTGTCCATGCCATATTCTGCACGAAGTACATCAATATCTGTGCGAATCGCTTCTCTGTTTTCTTTGAAGGTTTCACGCGCTGCCATAATCAGTGCTTTTGCTTCCTCTTTTGTGATTTTCCCCGACAAGACATCGGCTTTAATCGCTTCAATCATTGCTGTTCTCTCTGCAGCGCGGGTTGTGTGAATCTGCTCTTTAATTGCCTCTAGACTTTCGTGAACCGCATCGTGATTTTTCCACGCCAAGGTGTAATCACCCATCAAAGTTGGCGCATACTTTGTGATAATGCCACTCATATATGTGCGGTGTTGAGCTTTTTTCTCTTCCCTTTGCTCAGGATTCAATTTTTCTTTCTTTTGAGGCATTTCACCTGCCAATTTATTCTTCTGCATTTCGAGTCTTGCCTGAGGTGGATTTTGCAATTTTTCTGGTGCACCGAGAGGTACTTTTGTATCTGCGAACTGAATTGTACTTGTTGCTAAGACCCCAATAACCAATAGAGATACTAACTTTTTCATATAGCGCTCCTTTCATTCAAACGATTATTTCCGCCAGTGTGAGAGGAGTGTATCTCCTTCTCTGGTTACATTATAGCCCTTGCTCCATTGGCATTTCAAACGACAACATGTGGCAAAATTGTGGCAGTTTTTAAGAAATCCATAGCGACTGTCTTTTTTTATCTATAAAAGGGTATACTAAAATTATCCCAATGATTAAAAGGAGACCACCATGCTTCATGACAACACACAAAAAAGGCGGATTTATGTCGCAGATGACGAAAGAAATATTCGAGAACTTATAAAGAGCTTTCTCGTTAGCAGCGGATATGGTGTTGATACTTTTGAGACTGGCGACTTGCTTTATCAAGCCTTTCTACACGAAGCCTCCGATTTAATTATCCTCGATGTCAATATGCCTGGAACTGATGGATTCACCCTATGCGAGCGCATACGAAGTCAGTCGAATGTGCCGATTATTATCGTTTCTGCAAGAGATTCAGAATTCGATCGCATTACGGGCATCAGCCTTGGCAGCGATGACTATCTGGTTAAACCCTTCTCACCCTCTGAGCTCGTCGCCCGTGTTAATGGGATTTTTAGACGCATAAACCTCATTCAAAATTCAATTGACTTGGGCAAACAACCCCAAGAAGATTATGTATTCGGCGATTTAGCCATAGATGAAAAACTACGCGTTGCAAAGCACGATGGCCTGCCCATAGATCTTTCCCCCACAGAATACGACTTTCTAAAGTATCTCGTTGCCCATAAAGACCGAGCTGTTTCTAGAGACGAGCTGCTCAAAGAGGTGTGGCAATACGATTTCGATGTCGATACACGCGCCACCGACGATGTGGTTAAGCGCTTAAGAAAGAAAATTGCCCACACAAATGTGCGCATTGGAGCAGTATGGGGCTTTGGCTTTAAACTAGAAATTCAGGAGATCCAAACCCAATGAAAAGACAGCCATCCATTCTTAGAAAAATACTTGTGCCTTACCTTCTGCTAATTATTGGCATCCCCCTTGTCGTGTTGATTTTAGCGAATTTAAGCCTGAGGGCTTATGCATTTAATGCCGCTAAATCACAGATTTCTGGGACTTTCGATGCAGTGCGCGTCTTAATTAGAGACCAACTAAATGCACTGGATGCAAACGCAGGTACACCCAATACCCAAGAGGAAGACTCAACGCTCTTAACACCTGAGCAAAGGCGCATGAATGCTACCTTGAGGGGGCTTTCGAACGCCCTGAGAGTCATTCGTCAAACCTCGCAGGTTGAGCTGGTGGTCCTCCAAGATAACGGCAGGTGGATTTTGCCAAAAGCACTAGAGGACTCACCTGTGCCAGCACTGCTCTTAGATCGCATATCAAATGATCAAATTCAAAAAATAGGCAAGTACGATACCGTAGCGCCAATACTTGAACGCTCTGGCAATATGCGATATCTCGTATCTGCTTATAGGTTGCCGCAACAAGAAGGTTCTACGAATCCGAGTATAAAGCTCTATATGATTGCCAGCTTAAATGCCATGGATCAGTTTATTCTGAGACTCAACCGCATTTTCTTAATTTCCATTATGGCTGCAGTGGTTATTGGCACAATCGCCTCTTATTACGTTTCAAAGAGCCTTGCACGCCCTATTCAAACTGCTTCAAGACACGCCCACGCCATAAGAAAGGGCAATTACGTGCGCATCGATGAAAATGCGAGCGCCCAAGAAATCACAGACCTGTACGAGAGCCTAAACACCATGAGCGCTGCCCTTGAAAGTAGTGAAACCGAGCAAAGTGCATATTTCCAAAATCTTTCTCACGATCTTAGAACGCCACTGATGTCTATCCAAGGCTACGCCGAAGGGATTCGAACAGGCGTACTCTCTGATTACCTCGGTGCGGCAAAGATTATTTCCGAAGAAAGCATTCGCCTTAAACAGCTTGTAGATCAATTATTAACCCTATCGCGACTAGAGACAAGCTTTCATCCTCCAAAGCGCGAGTCCATCGAACTTAAACTCTTTTTAGATAGTGCGCTCGGTCGTTTACATCAAAGTGCCCAAGATAAGAAAGTGAATATGATTCTAAATTGCCCAGACCACCTTACTGTTATTAGCGATGAAGGCCTACTTGAGGCTATCGTTACAAACCTATGCGCCAATGGTATTCGATATGCCCGTCAAATGGTCATGGTCGACGTAGCGCAAGTTGCAGATCAGTTTAGAATTTCAGTACAGGATGATGGTCCAGGCATTGCACCAGAAGTAGCAGAACATCTCTTTGAACGCTTTAACAAAGGCAAAGATGGTCAACAAGGTCTCGGTCTTGCCATTGTGAAAGCCGCTGTCGATAAGCTCGGTGGTAGTATTCATGTTAAGCAAACTCGCTTTGGAACAATCTTTGAAATCACAAATTTGTCCTCCATTTAAAGAAAGAAAGCAAGCCTAACACGCAAATTATGCTGTGAGGCTTGCTTTTTATAATTCATTAGACAGTTAATTAAGCATTAGTTTAGACGTGTCTCTTTAAGTATGCACCAATGGCGATTAACATGATTCCCACTAAATAGTATAAATAGTGAGGTGCTTCTCCTGTTTGTGGCAGTTCCCCACTAACGGGTATTTCCAACCCACCAAGTGGCACTTCTACATCAAACTCAAGAAGTACTTCTTCATCGCCATTTGGACCAGATACTACCAGCGTCACTTGATCTTGCCCCACAAAGCCAGGTTCAGGCGTATACTCTACTTTGCCCCCAGGAAGAATGTTAATGGAACCATTTTTTGGAGATTCTTTTATCTCTACAGCGCCTCCAAGTGGCACCTCAACAGCGACAACAATAGGTGTATCGATCACTACTTTTTCTGGCTGTGTTGTGACAGGTGTACCTACCGTCTCAATAGAACTGACTGAGGTCACAACAGTATTTGCTGCTGTCGCAACCGTAGCAGAGGTTCCAACAGTTATAGTAACTGCTGCCGTAGGAGTAGTGGTTTGTGTTTGAACACTGATGGTTGGATTACTTGTGGCTGGATCACTTGTGGGTGGATTACTTGTGGTTGGAACAATAATAATTGTCTCGGGCACTTCAACAGTGGTCAAAGTTGTCGGAGCAACTGTGGTTGTGGTTGGCAGCGCTGTGGTTGTGGTTGGCAATATGGTGGTTGTCGTTTGTAATGCTGTTGTGGTTTCTTCAGCCACAAAAACCGTTGTAGGCTGGGTAGATGAGGTTACAGGTACCGTTGTAGGCGGCTGGATTGGAACCGTAGACTTCACATTCACTTTACTGATTGTAATTTCAACGCCTGAATTCTGATCGATCACATACGTGCTGATTTGTGAGTCTTTTACGTAGCCCGTTGGTGCAGTAGCTTCTCTCAATTGATACGTTCCAAATGCTAGATTATTAAACTCCGCAAGCCCCATATCATTCGTCATTTTTGTGAGAAGGATATCTCCCGCTTGGTTAAGAAGCTCAAAGATGGCCCCAGCAAGCTTTATATTGGGATCTATAGAGTCTTGTTTAGTCAGCCTAATTGTCCTTAACGGTTGATTGTCTAGGGGAATCTCCTGGATCTGATCTACTGTTATCGTGACATAAATGGGTGTCTCGCTACGAATGTAACCGGATTTTGCAGATGTTTCAGTGAGAACATAGGCTCCCGGAACAAGGCCATTTATTATTAGCTCGCCCTGTTCATTTGTTATGCCAGATGTAATGATTTGACCCGCCAAGGTCTTTAACTCATAATGTGTACTGTCAAGTAGCTGATGAGAAAGCGCATCGCGTTTGATGACCTTCAGACCTCCCACAGGCACTTTTTCATTTTCTACTGATTTTTGAACAACCTCACCTTGAGATACAATATGGAAAAGTGTTTCTGCATGCGATAGCATATACCCAGCCGGCGCAGAAGTCTCCTTGAGCAGATATGTGCCCATCTCAAGTCCTTCAGCAGTAGCTATACCAATATTATTTGTCGTGAGATTTCCAATGAATACATCCTGATTGTTTACGCGCTTGTATAGCCCAAAGACAGCACCTTGTAGTTTAATCTGCTCATTGCCTTTTTCGTGCTTAGTGAGCTGTAAGCTTCCGCGTATTTTGGCGTTAACAATGGTGAATATGCCGTTTGTGGCATCGCCAAGTGGCTTTGCATAGACGAGCTGACCATCTTCTGTGATAGAAGCCAATAGCTCTGTGGCACTTAAACGGTATCCAGATACAGGCGTGGTTTCTCGCACGATATAGTTACCGTAAGGAACGGCATTAAATTGAACGATGCCCTCGCTATTACTCGTCGCCGACATAATAGCAGTAGGATTACCCAGCTTAAATAGACCAAATGCAACACCTTGTTGTGGCAAGGGTTGGAAAACATCCGATATGGCTACATTCGTGTTTCCCGCTTCGATCGCATCAAAGGCTGTATACTCGCCACTCTTTTTAAAGGTAATGCTTCCCTTAAAGGATAGGTTTGTCACATCGACGGTCTTAGTTCGGGTATTCGTATTGTAGCCTGCACTATTATCTGTTTTTGAAAGTGTCACCTCAATGGGTGCGGCATTCAAATGATAACCCGCAGGTGCGCTTACTTCTCTCAAGTAGTAGGTTCTAAAAGACAGATTCTTAAATTCTAGCTGGCCTTGATTAGTTGTGTATGTAGCACCTTCACCACCAATCACGCGCTTTTGACCATTGAGCATATAGTAAAGTTCGAATACAGCTTCTCCGGTGTTAACAAGCATAAGGGTATCTTGGTCTTTTTTTAGAATGCGCAAATTCCCCTTCTGTGTATCTGTCGAGCCACTCACAAAAGCATATTGGTTTGCATTTAATTGTGAAGTGGTCACCGTCTTTTCAAAAGCACTTGCTCCAGAAAATTTAACCGTATTGTTTATTGTCCCTGAAGTAGATACAACCACCGTTTTGTACGTAATGAGGTGTTTTGCACCAATTGACCCATTAAATGCAATTACCAACTTTGTTTGTTGACCCGTTGTGGGATTTATGGCAGGTACACTTTCGATTGTCTTTTGATAGTCCACGCCTTCAACTAACTCTACCTGTGCCGTGCCATTGTATTTGTATACTTTGAGACTGTTGTTGAGATAAACATGCCCCGTGCTCATTGTATCTTCAATGACCGGTGCATCGATCACACTTAGACTTTCATTCAGCCCAATACTCCACAAAATTTCGTCGTCGAGATATACATTTTGTCCTGTCACTTGCGCAGAAGTCTTATTTAAAAACTGACTAAATACCGACCAAGATACAGAAGCTGAATATTCCATAGAACGGCCTTCGTGGTTAATAGTCGCTGTATTCGCATATGTGTTACGCGACAAGCTTGGCACATGGGTCACATAAACGAGTGCATAGCGCTTATTAAATACAAAGTCATCTGCAAAAGTGACCTGCAATTGAGACGGTGATTGGTCACTGTATGTGACCACGTATTTACTCGGGTCTAATGTCGTAGTAGATAAACTTCTATTGCCATTAGAAGCCACGCTATACTCTAGTATTTTAAAGCTATTTGCTTTAAGGGCACCTGGATAGTCCCAAACATCTGTAATTACAACGCCAGAGCCTAAATCTTCACCGCGGTAGTTTAAATAGGCTTGCCATTCGATGCCACGCTCATTGCCGCTAATCCAATTGTCTACTTGTGCATTCTGGCCATTAAAGCTTACGAGCTTCCCAAGCTTCATGCCATTGATCCAAGCCACTTGCGTTAGCTGAGCATAAGGATTTGAACTCGTATTGATTTGAGCATTGCTGGCTGTAGTGCCAACGAAAAGCGCCTGGTTATAGTGCCTACGGCCCACATCGTTAGCTGGTGAATTCACATTCGTGCTCATAGTTGCATCATCTAAGTTGTAGCTGGTTTTATAAGTCATAATGAGCGTCTTAGCATTTTGCATAGCTGGGGCTAACAATGTCACTACAAACCCTTTTTTATAGTCACCCTCTTTAGCAGCCAGCGTGTAGTCGGTGCCACTTGAAAGTACCACCCCATCCTTTTTAAGCACTAAGGTCTCAGATTTTAAAGCCAATCCCCCTTGTGTGAAAGTATCCGTGATCACAAGGCTATTAATAGCTTCACGGCGTAAATCCACTTTTGTCTCCCATGTAATGGTATTCGCTGCATAATCAATACTGTTGTTGACATACGATTTTGTATACGTATTTGCTGCTACAGAAGCATTTATTGTGGTGACATTTTGTCCACTTACTCCAACACCTGTAATCGTTGCGGTATTCGCTATGCTGTTGGCACCAAAGTTTGTCAAGGCCGTTGAATATTGAATTCTATACGGTCCCACAATATCTCCAAGTGAAAGATTCAAGATTTTGGTGATTGGATCGTAAGTATAGCGGCCTT
>CALFXQ010000301.1 GCA_937958285.1 uncultured Fusibacter sp.
ACTAAAAACACCAGAAGTTCATATGCTTTTGGCGTTAAAGCGATTTCTTGCCCTTGCACTTGCACACATCGTCGCTGCAAGTCAATGTGCAAATGCCCACACGTTATGATTTTATCCTTCGTCTCTCCAGAAATGCGCTGGGACCGTCTAAGAAAAGCTCGGATTCTAGCCACGAGTTCGAGGGGATTAAAGGGTTTAACAATATAGTCGTCGGCCCCAAGGTCGAGGCCCATAATCCGCTCCATGTCTTGTCCACGGGCTGTTACCATGATAATAAGGCCCTCGTAGCCAAAGGCCCTTAAGGACATACATGTGTTAAAGCCATCTATACCGGGGAGATTGACATCTAGTAAAATCACTTCGTAAGCCCTTTGGTTGTCCTTTATAAGCTGCAGTGCATCTTCTCCAGAAACAGCGCTTGTTACTTCAAACCCTTCTCTACTGAGGTTAATCTCTAAAAATTTCCTGATAGGGGCTTCATCTTCGACAATTAAGATCTGCGACATTTTGGTCTCCGTTCGGTTGATTGATAACTTATAGAAAAAATCCTGTAATGCGTTTAATGGCATAGCCATGCATATCTATATGGGTACGGCCTAGCATTTTTTGGCACGAGAATGTGATTGTCTCTTCTAGTGATAGCGCCTCGGTGATATAAAAGGTTAGTCCATGTTCACTAATCACAATATAGCCATGGGCAGGGTCTTTGGGTGGCCCAATATATACTTTGGGCACCAAGATACGGCAGCAACTACTGCCCGACGATATGGCATCTACTGAGATTGTTGTAAAACCTTTGGATTTTTGATAGGCCAGAAAATCTTCTGTCAGTCTTATCATAGCTACCTCATCGATCTACCCTCTTAGTGCCTAGGGCTACAGAGAAAAGGGTGCGTTTTTTACTATTATAACCTAGTTTCTAAGTGTAAGTAGAAGTTAGAATTGTGTTTTTTGTATTTTAGTTTTGAATTGTGGGTATAGGCTAATATATATTGTGGATATCTGCTCATCGTTTTATGGTATCTTTGGTAAATCTAGCTTAGGGGGTAGCGTGCATGCTTCGCAATATCAATCGGTCTGTAGCGCTATTTGTGCTCTTTACCTTGTTAGCAACTGCAACAGCCAGCGGCATTGCTTTTATATATAGTGCATCCCAATTTCGAGCTGCCACCGAGAGTCAGTTGACCGATCGGGCAAGGGCTTATGCCCATGAGCTTAATGGCCTTATAACGAGTATAGAAGTGGCCGTCGATGCGACTGCCAATCAGTTGGTGGCCTTACTCGACCCAAAAGCATTCAAACCCGACGCCCCAGATAATACCGATTACTTTTTAGAGCTCGAAAAGAACTTAGACAGGATTGCTGCCTATTTTGACCAAGGTCACGAGACCGCCACTTCATTTTATATACGATTCGACCCGGCACTAACCTATGGTACCGCTGGCATATTTTATGCAGACGTCAATGCGGATGGTAAATTGGAGAAGCAAGTTCCTACAGATATATCCCTCTATGACCCCTCAGACCGGGAGCGGGTGGGATGGTTTTACGAGCCCATGACCTTCGAGTCTGGTGACTGGATGGTCCCTTATTACAATGCAAATATACAAACCTATATGGTCTCTTATGTTGCACCGATTCTAGTCGACAATCGGCCTGTGGGCATTGTAGGTGTAGATGTGGATTTTCGGTCCCTCAATAGCATCGCAGACAGCCATTTAGGCGCTGGCAAGGTTGTTCTATTAGACCGGGATTACGCCTTTATGGTCCACGATCAGTTTAGCCTATCCGATCGTTTAGACACCATCGACCAAGGGAAACTTGCCTATATGAAGGATATTATGTCCAAGTCATCAGTAGGTATGATTCAATACCAATTAGCTTCCGAAAATAAGGTCTTAGGTTATGCAAAACTCCAAAATGCATGGACAGTTATTGTGTCCCTTACCCGGGATGAAGCATTACAAGCTTTCAACCGCAGCACATTCACCTTGCTATCCATCAATCTATTGGTCTCTTTGGTCCTTGCCATCTTGGGCTTGTTTTTCAGCCGATTTGTCAATCGCTTGCAAAATAAAAACAGCAGCTTGGAATTAAAAGTGACCGAACGCACAAAGCAACTGGTAGAGACCAACGAGTACCTCGAAGAAACCGTAGCAGAGCTACAGAGTCAACAGGCAGAGCTCACCCTTGTCAACAACGAGCTTGCCACTTCCCTGCAACGACAACAAAATATGCAAAATCGACTTGTAGAAACCGAAAAGCTCGCAGCCCTTGGTGGCTTGGTGGCCGGTGTCGCCCATGAGGTCAACACACCTCTTGGCAATGCCATTACCCTAAACTCCTATCTAATGGATAAGGTTAATCAACTCAAAATTCTAATTAACAAAGAAAGTCAGAGCAGTCCTCAGCTCATGGACAATCTTGAAGATACTTGGGAATCCATCCTTTTAACAGAAAAAACCCTAGCACGCATCGCCCAATTAATTGACCACTTCAAGTTGGTCTCAAATGTGCAAGACGTACTAGACCTCAAGAAAATCAACCTATACAGTTTTTTCGTAGAAACGGCTAACTTGTTCAACGAACGCCTAGAAAGTGCCCAACATCATATCGCCATTTCAGGGGACCCCCTTTTAGAGATCACTACTTCCCCCACCATCCTGGGCCACATCCTCTATCAAATAATCAATAATTCCATTGTCCACGGTTTCGAAGGTCAAACCAATAGAATCATCAAGATCACCTACATTTATAATACCCCTTCACCGCATCCCCCAACTGGCCATGGCAACTTGGTCATCACCATTGAGGACAATGGCTGGGGTATTGCCCCTGGCCTTGAGAATCGCATCTTCCATCCCTTTGTCACCACCAAAAAAAACAAGGGCGCTGTAGGTCTAGGACTGCATATCGTTCATAACCTAGTCACCCAGAGTTTAAACGGCTCCATCGTCCTTGATATCCATAATGAAACCGGGACCAAGTTTGTAATTGAAATGCTTGTATAAAATGGTGCCACCCTCGAGGGTGGCACCACTTTTAAGAAATTTGTAAGAATTTATTCGCTTTTATGAAAGCTATGGGTGCTATACTAAAATTACCACTAAGCGCGAGGTGAATATGAATCAATCTCATTCTATTTTAGTATGCGACGATGATCCGGACATCGTCGATGCCATCTGCATTTTCTTACAGCAAGAAGGTCATCTCACATATAAGGCCCACAATGGCCTTGAAGCCCTCAAGATACTGGAGAACCACGCTATTCACCTCGTAGTGATGGATGTGATGATGCCCCTATTGGATGGCTTAAAAGCCACTGTAGAAATGAGAAAGCACTATAATATTCCCATTCTATTGCTCTCGGCAATGTCAGAAGACGTGGATAAAATTGTGGGTCTAAACTTTGGTGCCGACGATTACTTAACGAAACCCTTTAACCCGCTGGAGTTGATTGCCAGGGTGCGTTCACAGTTGAGGCGCTACACGGTTCTAGGCAGTCAAGCGCCTACAGAACATCAGCTTCAAACAGGCGGGCTAGTGATGACCCTCGATGAAAAAACCGTAGCAGTAGATGGTGAAAACATCTCCCTTACAGCAACAGAATGGGGCATTTTAGAACTCTTGATGCGCCAAATGAACCGTGTTTTCTCGATAGACGAGATCTACGAACGCGTCTGGGGAGAAGAAGCCTATGGCGCTAACAACGCCGTGGCCGTCCATATTCGAAGAATTCGCGAAAAAATTGAAATCGATCCTAAAAATCCAAAATACCTAAAGGTGGTGTGGGGCATTGGCTACAAAATTGAAAGACTTAACGCATCATGTAATCATTAAAGGTCTGCTACTGGCTATTATATTAAGCTGCAGTGTCTTTTTCATCGAACAGCTCTACATTTATAATTTGAATCTGAATTGGACGAACTATTCGCAGTTTGAAGACACCCATACTTTCACCGACCAATACGGCCGCTTACTAGACGATGTTGGCAGGTCGCTAGGGGCCAATCGAAGTTTTATCGGCTTTAATGAAGATAAGCTGGACACTTCACTAAATGGCATAAACACCTATTTGCCAAGCTTTTCTTACAGACTAGAAAATCCAAAGGGGGAACCCCTTGGAGAAAGTCTTCCAATTGAATCCTTCCTATTGGATGAGACAAGTATTTTTATTGGA
>CALFXQ010000302.1 GCA_937958285.1 uncultured Fusibacter sp.
AAACCACACCCGATTACCGGCAGATGCAAACAGAGGGTTGAGGTACTTTGTGGCTTCCTCGTTTTGATCTGCAAGCACCATCTGGGCGTGTGTAGAGAAGATTTTGCCCTTGGTGTCGATAAAGGCGATGCTGTGAATTTCGGGGAAGATAAGGCGGGCGTAACTGAGGGCATTGGCCAGCAGGGCCTCGTAGCGCAGGCGTTCCTGCAATGTTGGATTTTTAGCTGCGGCGGTGAACAATTGGTCCACATCGAGGGACAAATAGGTGGCACAGTTATTGGCCGCTTCAATTTTTGCATCGACTTGCTGGGCCATAATGCGCGCATTGTCTGCCATACTCGACAGGCTGCGCTGCTCGATGGCTTGTCGAAACAGGGTGTTCGATATAAAGGCAAATAGCAAAAGAGGCAAAAGCAGCAGGGGCATATACAGCAGCATTAGCTTCTTGCGCATGCTGTGCTTGGGTCTATGGAGTATGGGCATGGAAGCCTCCTAATGATTTATAGCATTACTGTAACATATCACTGGCATTTTACATCGACTTGGAGAAGCTGACAAGGGTCATTCTTTTTTTTTGTGAGCACTCACAAGTGATATTTGCCCCAATATGGCTTATGCTAATACCAGTGAAGTACAAAGACTAAGGAGGCTACACATGGCTGAGGTAATTTTAAAAGGGATTAATAAAATCTATCCAAATGGATATCACGCAGTAATTGACAGTTCCCTCGAAATAGGCGACAAAGAGTTTATGGTTTTGGTTGGTCCTTCTGGTTGCGGCAAAACGACTACCCTAAGAATGATTGCAGGCCTCGAAGACATTACAACGGGTGAACTTTACATCGGAAATCGCATGGTCAACGACGTAGACCCCAAAGACCGCGATATCGCCATGGTTTTCCAGAACTATGCCCTATACCCGCACATGAGCATTAGAGAAAATATGTCTTTTGGCTTAAAACTCAGAAAGACTCCAAAAAAAGAAATCGAAACCCGCGTGTCTCAAGCGGCTAAAATACTCAACCTCGAGGCGCTACTTGACCGTAAGCCCAAGCAATTATCGGGCGGACAACGTCAACGTGTGGCACTTGGCCGTGCCATCGTGAGAAATCCGCAAGTGTTTTTAATGGATGAGCCCCTCTCTAACCTAGATGCAAAGCTACGGGTTCAGATGAGAGCAGAGCTTATTAAACTTCACAGAGAGCTAGAAGCGACTTTTATCTATGTCACCCACGATCAAACTGAGGCGATGACAATGGGCACGCGTCTTTGCGTAATGAAAGATTGCCTTATTCAGCAAGTGGCAGACCCTACAACGGTGTACACGCGTCCGGCAAATACCTTTGTGGCCAGCTTTATCGGGTCTCCGCAAATGAATATGGTCACTGTGCCCGTTAAAGCCACCCCAGAGGGCATGGCCGTAGTTCTAGAAAACACCCATCTGGTTCCTGAAGATCCCGCACTACAAAAGGCGCTTAAAGCATACGAAGGCAAATCTGTTATCTTTGGCATTCGCCCAGAAGATGTAGTTGTGGGTGCGGATTCTAGTGCTGCCCACACGCCACTCGATGCCAGTGTGGTGGTAAAAGAGCTTTTGGGTTCAGAGACAATGGTCTATCTTGCAGTTTTAGGCGTCGAAATGGTCTCTAAAGTACGTGCAGATGTTCCTGTTGCCATTGGCGATAAGCTAAAAGTTGCCTTCAATCCCAAGAAAGTACACTTGTTTGATGTAGACACCACCAAGAGCCTATTATATATTTAAAGTAGGTGTTTCTCACTTACTATTGGGCTTTAGGAGCGATCTATGACCATTTGTCCTGAGCTTTTGCAACAAATTGCTTTTTTTAATCAACGGCCATGGGCACTTCTAAATGCCATGGGCGAGTTAGTGGCGCATGGTGTGCTCACAGAGGTGTCCAACCAAGGTCTTAAGTCCTTTCAACAAACCTTTAAGTCCGGGCTTGAACAACCAGAAGGCGCCTATATGGGCTGGTGCTATCGCAGTCTTCAAACGAGCGCCTATGCCATACTGATGGTGTACGACGACAGCCCAGCGGCAGTGGCCGCACTTGGCGTACTAATAGACACCCAAAGGGAGATTAAGGCCAAGCGCTTAAGTCCTCTCGAGCATTTTGAAGCGCGCTTACGGGGCGATGTGGCTTATCAAACCTCTGAGGACGCCATGTTCTTCGAGTTTTTAAACGTGAGCAAGTCTCCAAAAAAGCCAGCCGCCTCAAATAAGAAGTCTGAAGCCTTTGGGCAAAGGCTTCTAAGCTCACAATCGCCAATTCAACTGGCTCTCATTCAAGCGCCTGGGCTTTCCCACGAACTTCTCGGCAGCTTAATTGAAGCGCTAGAGAGCAAGGTGCTCTTCGCCTACGATTCAGTGTGCTTGGCAATCGCCACGCGTAGTGAAGATCACGAGGAATGTGTAAATATTCTCGAGACATGGACGCAAGAAGAGTTTGTAAAAGGCGTAAAAATTGTAGATCAATTGCCCATAGACACTTTTGAACATGTGCATTTCGCAGTACAAGACATTCTTGGCGCACTCGAAGTGCTAAAGGCAATTCAACCTCAACAAGACCGATTCGCCTATAAAAATATACCCTTTGCCATCGCTGTTCACCACTCAAGATCGGCCCTAGATCTACAAGGCGAAAGGGCATGTACCTCCACATCCATTGTGCCGGTTCTCGAAGATCCAGAGCTCATCCATACGGCGCTCATCTTCTTTAAAACCAACCTCAATGTTACCGATGCGGCCAATGCCTTATACGTGCATCGCAACACCTTGCTCTATCGGCTCCAAAAAATAACCCAGCTCACCGGCTTCGACCTCAAGCGATTCGACGACGCCGTCAACTTCCTGGCACTGTTTGGGACGTGTTCCGTGGCACGATTTACATCTCCATCCTAAAGCGCTAGAAGTATTGAAAAACCGTCAAAGTGCTAGGTTGAAATGTCAAAAATATACAGAGGGTGTCCCCTGTGGTCCGTTTTGCGCAAACGGTCCATAGGGGACACCCTTTTGATTTGTGAACTTAACCTAACCTAACCTAATGTTCGCCAAGGCATAGCCTTGACTAACGGGAAGTACCCTCTTATATATTGAGCTCCAAAGAAGGATTGTCCGGTTAGAGGGAGAGGGCGAGACCAGGGGAGAGGGCAAGGTCGAGGGCGCGGGCAATGGCATCGGCGACGGTCATGTCGGATTTGCCTTCAGCAGCACGGGCACGTTCTTTAAACTCGACCATGCCCTCTGAGGCACCTTTGCCCACATTGATGGCAATGGGAATGCCAATGAGCTCGGCATCTTTGAACTTGACCCCAGCGCGCTCTGGGCGGTCGTCGATCAGCACTTCTACACCACGAGCATTAAGGGCGTTGTATATGTCAAATCCCAGACGCTGTTGTTCTTCGTTTTTCGAATTGACCACGGTGACAATTACCTGATAAGGGGCTACTGCCATGGGCCAAATGATGCCATTTTCATCGTAGCTCTGCTCGATAATGGCGGCCATTGTGCGGGAGACACCGATGCCGTGTGAACCCATTACAATCAGCTGCTCTTTGCCATTTTCGTCGAGGTATGTCGCACCCAGTGATTTTGAGTACTTGGTCCCAAGCTGGAAGATATTTCCGACTTCGTTGCCACGGTCTTGCTTGAGTTTGTCTTGGCACTTTGGACAGCCATCGCCAAGGGCGACCATAAGCAAATCCTCAGCAATTTCTGCACAAAAATCGCGGCCGTAGTTCACGTGCTTTAAATGGGCATCCGTTTGATTGGCGCCCACAATCATATTGACCATTTCGGAAATGCGACGGTCTGCAATTAAGCGCACACCCGATTTTAAGCCAATGGGACCAGCAAATCCCACATCGCATCCGGTGACTGTTTTTACTGTAGCTTCGTCTGCAAGGGCAAGCTCATGCTCTGCGCAACCCAAATAGTTTACCAGTTTAGTTTCGTTTAATTCTCGGTCGCCAGGAATCATAACGGCTATAACCTGATCGCCAGCCTGATAAATCAAAGTCTTGGCAAATCGCCCTCCGCTAAGACCGAAGAATGCTTCTAAGGTTTCGATAGATTTAATGCCCGGTGTGGCAACGGTTTCAATAGACTGTGGTGCCTCCCCAGTGGGTGTCACGTTATAGACAAACGAGGCCTTCTCGTCTGTTGCCGCGTAGTGGCAGGTGTCGCAGTAGACGATTTGCGATTCACCAATTTCTGAGAGCGCGATAAACTCGTGAGAATCGCTACCCCCCATGGCGCCAGCGTCGCCTTCGACTACTTTGTATTTGAGACCTACGCGATTAAAGACGCGCTCGTAGGCGGACCACATCAATTGATAAGCGGCTTTCATGCCCGCTTCGTCTTTGTCGAAGGTGTAGGCGTCTTTCATAATGAACTCACGGCAGCGCATAAGGCCAAAGCGCGGACGCTTTTCGTCGCGGTACTTGGTTTGGATCTGGTAGAGGCTTAGGGGGAGTTGCTTGTAAGACTTGACCTCGTGGCGAATCAAGTTGGTAAACACCTCTTCGTGCGTGGGGCCAAGACAGAATTCGCGATTGTGGCGATCGTGGAGCTTAAACATTTCTGGGCCAAAATCAGCCCAGCGACCAGTTTCCTTCCACAGTTCAGAAGGGATCATAGCAGACATTAGCGATTCTTGTGAATCGATGGCGTCCATCTCCTCGCGGACGATCTTTTCGATTTTCTTGATCACCTTGTGACCCAGGGGCAAATAGGTGTAAATGCCGGCGGCGAGCATGCGCACCATACCTGCTCTTAGCAGGAGCTGATGACTTGGCAGTTCGGCCTCTGAGGGCAATTCGCGCAGCGTTGGCGCATAGAGTTTTGACATTTTCATAGAAAATCCTCCTTTTTAATCGTGCAGCAACAAACAAAAGACCCCGCCTCTACTGCAGGCCAAGGCCGTGCAATAGGGACGGGGCCGACTTTACATAAAATAAAGTTCTAGACCACGCGGTACCACCCTAATAAGTATCTGCGTCAATAATTGTCGCGAGCACCCACTCGTTCTGTTTCTATCGGAACAACCCGGTCAGGTTTGCCTGACAGCTCCAAGGTAGGTTCAACACCAGTGCACATAGCGCTTTTCACCAACCAGCGCCTCTCTAAATGCGATCGTATCTACTAAGCCTCTTCATAGCCATGTAACATGCCTAATATAGCACACAATGGCGAGAAAAACAAGAAGTGGTGCCACCCTCGAGGGTGGCACCGATTTTTTTGGGTATAAGTCTTAAAAAGCCGGTGTGCTAGACGGAATTTTAGCAAGGGAGATTGTATGTTTAAAGGTCGTAAACGCACAATAAAACACGAGTTTTTCTATACGGGATTATTGAGTGCGATGCTTATTTCAATGGTCTTTATTGTGATTCTTTCCATGACAATTTATGAAGATGGTATGGAAAATGCGAGGCAGAAGCTAAAGAGCTCGAATGTTCATCTCTTTACATACACCGACGGCGTCCTTGAAAGCCTTGCGATGTCTACAAATATCAGCGCCTTTATGCCTGAAGTTATGCAGTATGAGGGCGGTGATTTGACGGCGCGCAAAAAGGTGCTAGAGCTGTTTAGATCGACTACTTTGGCGAATCCAAATATTAAATTCGCCTTTGCAGGTTATGAAAATGGCGAGCTGCTCATAGAAAATTACACGCCGCCAAAGGGGTTTGATGCGAGAACAAGACCTTGGTATATTGCTGCAGTGGAAAAGTATCCAAAAATCTCGCTGGGGGTGCCCTATCAGGATGCGAGTACCCAGGAATGGCTTGTTTCTGTGTCCCATGCCCTAGTGGATGAGAGCGGCGAACTTAAAGGGGTGGTAGCGGTAGACTGTACCCTCGAGTACGTGATCGATTTAATGGCGGAGGTTCAGTACTACGAATCCCAGTCTAATTTTGTGCTAGATAGTAACAACATGGTTTTTGTTCACGAAAATACCGATTTTTTGCATCTGGCGGTGGACTCGGTGGTCCCAGGTTTCTCTGAACTCATAACCGATAAATCTGGATATATCAACTATACCCTTGGAAATAGCAATCGCCTGGCCTACTATCAAAGACATGAGAATTCTAATTGGATTGTGGTTTCGGCTATTGATGTGTCGGAGGTGACGAGGCCGCTGAATCGTCGTATAGGCTCGACGGTGGTAGGTTTGCTGGCGCTGGCCGTGATTCTTGGGCTTGTTCAGGTGAAGCTTTATGAAAGGAGCTTTGTGAAGCCCATTACCGCTTTGAGTGAACGTATTGGGGAGATTACCAGCGGTAAAAAGGTAAGCCTGTCTAACGACTCATACAGCAACCAAGAGCTGGCGGAGATTGCTCGGCGCATCGAGTCTATGGCTGAGACTTCACTTAGAAAAAAGGCCGATGAGCTGCAACTGATTCTAAACACCACCAGCGATGGTATTTTAGTTTTGGACTTAGAGGGCAATGTGATTCACGCCAATCAAAAGCTTCTGAATATGTGGCAGGTAGATGAATTTGCCAAGGTTGCCGATATTTCAAATCCTTTATTGAGGGAACAGGTAGCATCGTATTCCGGTGGCGGTGATGGTGGCAGTGATGGTGGCAAGTATACGAAGCTTATCCACTTGTCGGAGGAGATGATTCTCGAACAATTTTCTTGTCCCCTTACTGCCGATGGTAAGGTCTCTGGCCGTCTGTGGAGCTATAGAAATGTGACGGAGCAAATAAACGCTGAAGAAAATCTGAGAAACCTGGCGACAACCGATGGTTTGACAGGCGTTTGGAATCGGCGGATGTTTATGACCCAGGGCGCCTATGAAATTGAATTGGTCAAGAGAACGGGTTTACCCTTGTCGTTGATTTTTTTAGATGTGGATTTCTTTAAGACAATTAACGACACATATGGTCATGCGGTGGGCGATGAGGTGCTGATCTTTCTCACTAGTAGTATAAAGAGTCACATTCGGTCGACGGATTACATCGCGCGGCTCGGCGGGGAAGAGTTTTGCATATTAGCGCCTAACACAGATCTGAATGCTGCGCGCATACTGGCTGAAAAGTTAAGGGTTTTCTTCGAGTCCCACTGGTTAGATATAGAGCAAAAGCGGATTCAGTTGACTTTGAGTTTGGGGGTTTCGAGTTACATGGCTCCTGGTGGTTCGATCGACGATCTGCTGAACCTAGCGGACAAGGCTTGCTACTCAGCCAAAGCGCAAGGCAGAAACCGGGTTGTAACGGTGCCACCCTCGAGGGTGGCACCAAAAGAAGGGGGCGACTATGCTTGAAACATACCACTTTCTCGATAAATCGCAAGTAGATATAGAACTAGAAGAAATTTGGGATCTAAGAGCTGTGGCCCCAGATGCTTGCATTGCAAGGCTAGATGCTCTTTTACTAAGTCTTGAAAGGCTAGATTATCGGCAAGGACACGTGCGTCACTTGGTGCTAAAATCTGCTATTTTATACGGTAAAGCCGAGTTTACTGAAAGCCTTCGAATTGCGACTAAGGCCCAAGAAACAATTAAGGATTATCCCCCCGATATATACATGGTGAGGCTTTATAATACTTTGGGTGTGGCCAATATGGCATTGGGAAACTTGGGAGAGGCCATGCAACACCTAAAAAACGCCTTAAACGTCTGTGAACAAGTACCGGCAGATGACATGAAAATAGTGCTTTTGCTCAATATTGCAGAGTTATACAAAGGGGCTCTCGACGAAAACGAAAAGGCACTCCCTTTTTATGAAGAAGCCCTGGCAATGACCAAGTATGTGGAACATCCTTTAAATCAGGTAATCAACGGCGCACATAAGTTATGTCTAATACGCCTTGGAAAACGAGAAGGTATGCTAGAAGCGCTAGGGCATGTCAGCACTGAACTGCAAAAAACCTCCGAAAGAAGAGCCAAATCAGGACTCTATCAGATTTTGGCCCAGTCTTATCGCGAATTAGATATGCCCGTTGAAGCCATCGCCTTTTCTGATTCGGGGCTAGAGGAACTCAATGAGCCTCGAGACTTGTTCGTGAGACTAAATTTACACTTAATAAAAGCACAAGCAATGTCTATGTTGGGAGATTCCAGAGGTGTGATACAATGCGGTGAAGCATTTCTGTATGAAAATGCAACCAATGATAATAATGCCCTCTTGCTAAATTTGTACAAGGTGTTGGCTATAGCCCATGGGGAACTTGGAAATCTAGACGAACAAGTAAAATATCTAAATATGGCACTGGCAAAACTCGAAAAGGAGATGAGCGATCACATAGAAAGACACACGAGTATTGTCACGGCAGAGATGCACCAAAAGACCCTAGAGCGAGATTTAGAGATTCATCGATTGAGAAATATTGAACTCAAGGAGCAGTCGGAGGTTCTTGAACAAACGGCACAGGAGTTACAAGCGGCCCTTGATGATCTAATGTCTGCTCAAGCCCATTTAGTAAAAACTGAAAAATTGGCAGCTCTTGGAGAATTGGTAGCTGGCGTTGCGCATGAAATTAATACCCCCCTTGGCGTGGCGGTGACGATGGCATCATTTGTTAGCGATCAAATAGAGACCTTAACTCAAAAAATGGAACAGGCTAACCCTCGACAAACAAGCTTTGATGGAGAGTTCAAAGAGCTTTCAGATGCTGTTGAGCTGCTCAACTCGGGGCTCCACAGAGCGGCTGATATCGTTAACAGCTTTAAGCAAGTGGCCATAGATCAATCAAATTATGAGTGCCGCCAATTCAACCTCTTAGAGTACTTGAACGACATATGCACCCTGCTGAAAGCTCAGTATGACACCACTAAATTTTCAATTAATATTGACTGCCCAGAAGACTTAGAAATTCTCAGCTATCCCGGTGTGATTTACCAGGTGGTGACCCATTTGGTTAGCAATGCCATTACACACGGATATAAAAACATACAAAGAGAAACACTTTTACCCGTGTGGATTAAGGTAGCTAAAAACCACCGAGATCAAACCATCAGTATATCCGTCTCAAATGACGGACATGGCATTCCACTTGAAGACCGTGAGAAGCTATTCACCCCCTTCTTTACAACCAATAAAAATCGTGGGAATATTGGGCTAGGGCTACACGCGCTTTACAATATGGTCACACAGATTTTAAATGGAAAATTGGAAATCGTGCAAGACGAATCGTCAAATGCTTCAGAGAAAGGCGATAAAGCCATTGGTGCTCAATTCCGACTGACTTTTAAACCCTAACACGGTGCCACCCTCGAGGGTGGCACCGTCTTGTTTACAATTTATATTGTGTGTGGTATTTTATAATAAAGACCAGTGGTCTTTATTATAAAAAGGAGTACTCCATGCCAAAGTTAAACAAAGAAAAATGGGTGACAAATCGAGACGAGATTGTTGCAGAGGCCTTTAAACTCTTTGCCTTGAAAGGCTACTCTCGGGTCTCAGTAAATGAAATCATCAAGGAAGCTGGCATTAGCAAAGGTTGCTTTTATACCTACTTTAATAGCAAACAGGAGGTTTTCTTCGCAATTGTAGAAAACTCCGATATGAACAAGGCGACACTTTCAAAAAAAATAGATTGTTGTTTATCACCTGAACAAAGAATTGCCGAATACATTGGCATCAGGCTAAGAAACTTTCTAGATGTAAATCACGTTCAATGGGTCAAATTTGCATCTGAGTTTTGGGCCACAGTTGAATTTACTGAGGAAATGTCTTTATTGAACCAAAAACGATATTTGTCTTTTGCCGAAGACATTAAGCAAATCATTAGTGCAGGAATAGAGCTGGGTCATTTTAGAAAATCCCTTAATGTGGAGGGGTTTATATATGTTCTAATCTCTCTTATAAATGGCATCGCCAATATTGCAGCGGTCATGCAACATCCATTAGATGAAGATAAAATTGATGTGGCCATAGAGATGGTTACCTGCTATCTAAAGGAGGCAATAGTATGATGCCAATCCTGTTTAACATCCTAAAACTGAATCCAAAAATGAAGGTTGCACCTAGGCAAACCGTGCAGCTAGAGTCTTTTAAAATACTCGAGCAATACAGGCATAGCAGTGAAGATCCAGAGCACATGGGTAGCATTATCGATTTAGGTGGTGGCGGAGAGGGCATAGTTGGTCAGATTATGGGGCGAGCAGTAACCGCTGTAGATATTAGAGAAGATGAGCTACTGGAAGCGCCAGAAGGGCCTTTTAAGGTTGTGGCAGACGCAAGAGCGTTGCCATTTGGGGCAGATACATTCTATTGTGCAACGGCATTTTATTTTTTTATGTATTTGAAGCCAGAAGATTTCAGGGCAGTTATTGATGAAGTGTTTCGTGTCTTAAAGCCTTCGGGGCGCTTTGTGATATGGGATGCAACCATACCTGATTCAAATAACTCAAAAAAGCATTTGTTTGTGGTACCTCTTAAAATTGGTTTACCAAGTGGTTATAGCTATACGGCATACGGTGCGCCATGGGCAACTAGAGCTTTAAACGGGCAGCAATTAATTCAAATTGCAACGAATGTAGGTTTTTCACTGGAGGAAAATTTGGGAAGCGAAGACATGATCCATCTTGTTTTTGTGAAAGCGTGACTCTATGCAAATACTAAATGCTCTTAAACAAGTAAAAGGGATTAGTTTTGAATTACAGTTTCGGTTGGTTCCCATTGAAATTTTGACAAAGCTACAGCAAGATATGGAGAAACATCGTTTTTCGGGACCAGCAGGGCAGTTTATAGAAGCGCATTATATGCACTACAACTTTGATGTGCCTAGTGATTTTCGTTCTATACTGGTGGTGTCGTATCCTCAGCCCCATGCACAAGTTGGCATTGAAATTGAAGGAAAAAATGGTGTTATTTCCGGCAGGGGCAGTGGGCTTAAATATGTCACCATGCCCTCGGGCTATTACAACCCCAGTTATGCCCAACGTGTGCATCAAGAAATACTGAAGGCCCTTCAAGTAAAGGGCATTAGCGCAAAACCCGCGCACTTGCCATTAAAGCTACTTAGTGCACGCTGTGGTTTGACCCAGTATGGCAAAAACAATATTAGTTATGTAAGGCCCTATGGTAGCCAGCATAGACTTGTCGCATTTTTCACCGATTTGCAAGCTAAAGTAGAATCCGATCCTTGGATTGAGTCTATTCATATGGAAGATTGCAAGCAATGCAATGCTTGTGTAGAGGCATGCCCATATGGGGCATTACAAATCGACAATGATTTAATGAATCCTAATAAGTGCTTGTCGTTTTATATGGATTTAATGAACCCCTTGCCGCCTTGGACGACTCAGGCTCAAGTGAATGCAATCATCGGCTGTACCCATTGTCAAGACTGCTGTAACCTGAATCACTATTTTAGTGTGGAGAGTAGAGAGACCTTGGCCGTAATTTCAAAGGCACAACTAGATGAGATTAAAGCTATTGATCATTACGAAGACCTAAGTTATTCGACGAAAGCCTTAGTGTATACCTTGGGCTTTGAAGATGGCTATGGACTACTTAAAAGGAATATGGAGGTTCTATGAAAGCTGTTCTCTTTTATTATGATGGTTTTGCTGAATTTGAAATTGCTTTGGTGCTCTTGAATTTAGGAGAACTAGAGTGGCATCACGCTGCCCTCGAAAACAGGCCTTACAGCAGTTTAGAGGGTCAGACATTCTTAGTGAATCATACCCTTGAAGCAATCGACCCTAAATCCATTGACTTACTTGTCATTCCTGGCGGAGACAGCCTACCACTTTTTGAGATAGACCACCTAAAGACCTTTATTGAGGATTGTATCAGCAGCGGCGGGGCTGTGGCAGGTATTTGTGGTGGTTCAGAATTACTGGCCGGCTTCGGTCTGCTTGACGGGTTGCGATGCACAGGTGGAGCAAGGGGTATTACAGATGAAGACCCCCTTGCAAAGTACTATAAGCGCACAAAATATGAAGATAGCCCAATTGTTATCGACAATTACAAGTCGGGCATAATGATTACAGCGCAAGGTCACTTCTATGAGGCATTCGCAAGCAAGCTTGTCGAGATTATGAATGAGCGGCCCAGAAGAGAAAAGTAGTGGCGTGTTCCCTGGTTCGATGAACCAGGCCTTGGAACCAGCATTGGCGCCATTTTAATATCAAAAAAAGTAAAGGGTGTCCCCGTTGGCACGATATAAAGGGTATTTATGCAGCTCGCCAATCAATTGGGCCATGCATAAATAGGTCTAAAACGTGCCAGAGGGGACACCCTCGTCAATTTCACTCATATGTTGATGGCGTCAATGCTGTGTTTCCAAGGGGTGGCGCGTGTCAATTTGCCAATTTCCACGTGCCACCTAGAACACGCCACTAACAGCACGGTTAAAGCGACATGCCCTTTTCGATTGCGGCGATGTTAATCGCCAGCATCTCTGGGCGCTTGCCCGTGAGCTTTGCCATAACCTTCTCGATTTTGCTGTTGTCGACCAGTTTAAGGTGCGGCAGCAGAGCGCCAAGGCAAATCATATTGCCGATATTAGGAGCGCCAAGCTCGTTGGCCAAGTCTGTCGCATTCACATAGACCACAGTGATATCTTTACGTGGATTTTCTACTTTGGCTAGCGAGGCGTTTACAATCAGCACGCCACCTGGGCGCACCTTTGGGGCGAACTTTTCGTAGGCGGGCATATTCATAACAATCGCCGCATCTGCTAGATCGATGACTGGCGAGTGAATTTCTTCGTCGGATAAGATGACCGAACAGTTGGCAGTACCCCCGCGCATTTCAGGGCCGTAAGAAGGAATCCAGCACAGCTCTAAATCTGCGTCCATGCCCGCGTAGGCTAAGACCTTGCCGAGGAACATAACGCCCTGGCCGCCGAAGCCGGCGATAACGACTTTATCCATCATAGCTTTGCTACCTCCTCGGTGACTTTAAGCTCGCCCATTTGGTAGACGGGCATCATGTTGTCGCGAAGCCACTGCAAGCTCTCTGTAGCCGTGATGCCCCAGTTCGTTGGGCATGTAGACAAAACGCTGACAAAGGCAAAACCCAGGCCGGCCATTTGCACTTTGAAGGCTTTTTTAATGGCTTTTTTCGCCTTGGCAATTTCTTTTGGAGAGTCCACAGAAACAGCTGCCACGTAGACCGCGCCAGGTAAGTTGGCGAGAAGTCTTGGCATATCGATGGGGAAACCTTCGGTAGCTGTGTTTTTGCCATAAGGGCTAGTAGAGGTGCGCATACCATCGAGGGTAGTTGGGGCCATTTGGCCACCTGTCATGCCGAAGATGGCGTTGTTCACCATAATTGAAGTGATTTTTTCGCCGCGAGCCGCTGCGTGAATGGCGTGTTGGGTGCCAATCGCTGCAATGTCGCCGTCGCCTTGGTAGGTGAAGACCATGCGGTCGGGCAGAGCGCGCTTAACGCCAATGCCAACCGCTTGAGCACGGCCATGGGCAGCGCCGATAAAGTCGCAAGCGAAGAAGTTTTGGCTAAAGCCCGCACAGCCTACTGGCGAGATGCCGATGGTGTTGTCGATAATTTCAAGTTCCTCTAAAACTTCTGCGATTAGGCGCATGATCGTGCCGTGGGTACAGCCTGGGCAGAAGGAAAATGGCACGTCTGTAAGTCCAGCGCTACGGCCAAACACTTTTTGCATTTCTGTGCTCATGCTTAGGCCTCCTCGTTAGTTAGATTAAAGGTGTCAACCACAAAGTCGAGAATTTCATGCTCCGTTGGCAGCATGCCGCCTTGACGGCGATACAAGTAAACTGGCTTTTTACATTTTGTGGCCAATTGTACGTCTTCTATCATTTGTCCAGTGTTAAGCTCTACTGTTACAATGCCCTTTAGGTTGTCGAGGATGGGCTCGAAGGCTTTTTTAGGGAAAGGCCATAGTGTAATTGGGCGAATTAAGCCGAGCTTAATGCCCTGAGCTCTGGCGTTAAGAACGGTGCTCTTGCTGATGCGGCCTGTAGTGCCATAGCTTACAATGAGGTATTCTGCATCTTCAGCGTGGAAGCTTTCCCAGCGCTGTTCTGTTTCTTCGATGTGCTTGTACTTTTCTTCCCATTTGAGGTTGTTGGCCTCGCCGATTTCGTTGGTGAGGGAATAGCTGGCAAGTACGCGTTTTTCGCGGCCTTTTGCGCCGTCTACAACCCAGCTGCGATCGAGTTCTGGCTGTTCTGGTCGCGGTTTAAGCCAAACAGGTTCCATAGTTTGTCCTAAAAAGCCGTCTGTATGGAGAATTACTGGATTTCTGTGCTTATCTGCTAAGTCGAAGGCGTCCATTGTAAAGTCGTAGAGTTCTTGCGCTTTAGAAGGTGCGAGTACGATGGTGCGGTAGTCGCCGTGGCCGCCGCCGCGTGTGGATTGGAAATAGTCGGATTGAGCTGGACCGAGGCCGCCAAGACCAGGGCCGCAGCGGTTCACGTTGACGATGACCATGGGCAGTTCTACAGCAGCTGCATAGGAGATGCCCTCTTGTTTGAGGCTGACCCCAGGGCTAGAGGAGGCTGTCATGACGCGGTTGCCCGTACAAGCTGCACCGTAGCACATGTAAATGGCGCCAATTTCGTCTTCCGCTTGTAGCACTGTGCCGCCGCGCTTTGGAAATTGTGCCGAAAGGTATTCTACAACTTCTGTTGAAGGCGTAATGGGGTATCCGAAAAACAACCCGCAGCCTGCTCTAATCGCAGCTTCGCCAATAATCTCATTGCCTTTTAAGAGCTTTCTTTCAAGAGCCATGGTTTCCTCCTAGCGCTTTTCTTTGTAGACTTCGATAGCCACATCTGGACACATGGTCGCGCAGAGGGCACAGCTAATACACTTTTCTTGATCGATACAAATCGCTGTAAAGTAGCCCTTCTTATTGGCCTTATCGCCAATGGCTAAAATCTTCTTTGGGCAAATGTCGATACATAGCCCACAGCTTTTACAGTATTCCTCTAAAATATGCACTTTTGTCAAGGTTAACCTCCTTTAGTTTGGCAAACGATTTCCACAAGAGCGATAAATATGCGCCTTAGCGCTTGTTAAAATTGTTGAACACTTACAATTTTTTATGACTCTATTGTATAAGGAATTGAAGGAGACGTAAAATAGCGGAAAGATATATCAGTTATCAGTTTTGCTTATATGTCTTGTTTTCTAATTCCCATCCATGATAAAATTAAGGCACCCTTTAAAAAGTCATAACTGGAGAAGCCGTGCTCGTTCTTTCGCGAGCGTCCTCGGCCA